>JABGOQ010000045.1 GCA_018645405.1 Anaerolineae bacterium
ATAAATTTTTACGGTAGATCAAGACAATTTCCCGTATCTAAAATAATGGTGTGATTTGGGTTAGCGACAATTGCACACATTTGAGTAGCACTAGAAGGGCGATTTGAAGTTGTATATTTTTGGAAAGGGCGTGGTCCACCATAGACAATCCAGTTTCCACCGCCGCCAGCACCGACTTGGCTTTGGGTGAAATTATTAAAGTAAAAGTGAACGTGCATTCCCGGCAACGCTTCTGTATATTCGAAAGTTTCGTATTCAACTACATAAGTGCTGCCATCCAGAGTTATGGATATCATACGTACCTGTGGACCTGGCGGTAATGTTGCCGTGGGGATAGCTGTTGGTTCCAGAGTTGCGGTTGGCGGCATCGTTGCTGTTGGTTCGAATGTTGCTGTAGGCTCAAGAGTAGCTAGGATCTCCATCGTGGGCGTTGGAATTTCTTCAGGGGAACTGACTGCTCTAATACCAAAGAAAGCTATAGCAGCAACGAAGAAAAAGCCGAGAGCACCAATCCCGATCCATTTCATTGGTAAGCCGCCCTTTGGTGTGGTGGCTTTTTCAGAGACAGGAGGCTTTACAGGTGGTGGTGGGCTAGTTTTCACAGCCTGAGATACGCTTGCCGGGGTGTCTTCAATCATAGTTCCAGCTACGTTTAGAGATTTTGCAGGCGGAGCATCTTCAATCATTGTTCCGGCTATATTCGGTGATTCAACAGGAGGCGCATCTTCAATCATCGTTCCTGCTATATTTATAGATTCAGCAGGCGGGATCTCTTCAATTGCTGTTCCGGCCACTCCTGCGTCTTTTACTGGTGGGACCTGCTCGACTACCGTCCCGCCTAAGCCAGCTGCAGGCGTAATACTGCTAGATACAACACTTAGATCTGCGCTGCGCAAGGCTCGCGCAAACTCTGCAGCAGTTTTATAACGATCAGCCTTGTTTTTCGCCATAGCTTTGACCACGACATCAACGACAGAAGAGGGCACGTCCGGATTGATTTCGCTTATATCTGGAACGGGGTCATTAACGTGCATCATCAAGGTTGTCATGGCAGAGGCTGCTTCAAAAGGCCGTTTGCCAGTCAAGGTCTCGAATAATGTCACGCCTAGAGAATAAATATCAACCTGATGGTCAGCCAGCTCGCCGCGAATAATCTCTGGTGCCATATAGAGTGCGGTTCCAACAACTGCTCCAGTGGCAGTATGCTGTTTACCACCGACCATCTTGGCAATACCGAAGTCCATTAAGATGGATTGCCCTTGAAGGTTAAGCATGATATTTGCTGGTTTTATATCCCGATGGAACATACCACGCTTATGGGCATACTCTAAGGCATCGCAAATACTGGCAATTATTTCAATGGCATCTTTTGTTGATAATCGTCGCCCATTGTCGTTCAGGCGCTTCATGCGCTCTTCCAAGGTTTCCCCCGGCACAAATTCCAAGACCATATAATAGGTATCGCCATCATGGGCAAAATCATGGACTTGAATGATATTAGGGTGGCGCAGTTGAGCAACAGAGACCGCTTCTTCTTCAAACCGACTGACAAACTGCGGATCTGCCGATAAATGCGGATGAATTAGTTTGATCGCAACTGCTCGACGCAAATTGGGATCATTCGCTCTAAAAACAGAAGACATGCCTCCAGCCCCGAGCAAATCTTCAATCTCGTACCGATTACTAAGTTTGCGCCCTACCCACGATGGTTCAGACATTAGATACCTCCAATAAGTTCATAATAAATTTTCTATTTGTCAATAATCCATAGCCAGGCATTATTGAATTCACAGTTAGTTTCCCCTGATTCACTCAAAGCGACCAATGCTACAAAACCACGCTCAAAATATGGGGTTTCAGCTTGGATGATAGCAAGATTAGGCTTGTAATTATTCGAAATTCTGGTAACTAGATTACCATGAGCTGAGAATTCTTTATCAAATTTTGCCAGCTGATCTGTAGATGCACCCTCAGGTGGTGGGGTTGGTGCGGATGGCAACACAAGCACTGGTTGATCTCCTGCCACCACTTGATCGATCTGAGTGCCATTCGTGAAGATGGTCAGGGTGTTCCCACGCCCAACAACGGTCAAGCGATTGGTTGCGCCATTTTGAACTTGAAATTTAGGATCAAGGTAGTTAGCATAACTATCAATGCCATTACGCAATTTCCCATCCTCCATAGAACTAAAAACGATATGCCCATTTGCGCCTCGGGTTGCGATCACCAGATATTGGCTCAAAGCATCTTCATTGCCATTTGAACGCAAAACTAATCCACACCCGGATGTCCCGTACTGTGTGTCCCACGTAATATCTGTTGAGACGACAAAATTCTCTGCCACGGTGCCAATAAACTGATTGACATAATCGTATTTCAAATAACCCGTCACGGAAAGCGAAGCTGGAGGATGTATCCAACCAACATGACCGTTGGCGGGATCAATCCCGTATGTGGGCAGCTCTGCTCGGATAGGTGCTTCGGCTGTTGCAGTTGCTGCCATTGCTTCAGCATTTAGCCCTGCTTGAGCAGCTTGGGTGGCTGATACAGTATCAGCGTTAGCAGTTGCTTGGGCAACTGCCGTTTGTAAATTCTCGTCGGCAGTGATGTTGTTATTGGCGCCAGCAGTTGCTGTCAGCGAGATAGATTGTCCAAGCGCTTGAGCGGTCATTTCTGCGGGTGTCGCACCACCTCCACAGGCGGTAGCAAGCAGCATGACAAGAGCGATGGGCGTTATGGTTATGATGCGAATTAATTTAGTTTTCATCTAGTTCACATCCTTACGCTTTTGCAGAACGACAATCCCAGCTAACAAGACGCCGCTAATAAGAAGTTGGGCGACCCAAGTCTTCAAAAGAAATGCCCAATATTCCCCAGCGTTTTCTTTATTAACAAAGGCATCACCAAATTTCTCGTTATATTTCATCAAAATGGTTTCAACGGGTTGAACTGCAGAAACGACATTTGCCTGATGCGTGATCGAGGCTTGTTGATACGCAACAACTTCAGCCTGATACACTTTAATTGCCGATTCATAGGCTGCAATTTCAGCTTTTGTATTGGCTTGAATCTGCTCAACTTCTACCTGATATGCTTCTAATTTGGCAAGATAATCTGCTACAGCCACTGTGTCTGATTGATCAGCGGGTTGCGCTGGTGCTTCCGGGATAATTGGATCAGTAGGGCGGGTAGGCTCAGGCCCTGGGCTTGCTGGCAGTGCTTCATCGATTGCTGGATTGTAGAAGAACCCATTGCCGGGGAAGTAACAAGTCTCTTCTCGGAGCGCATTTGAGCCGAGACATTTGCATCCATTGGCGAGTTTATCTTCCCCTGTCATCGCCGCGATTTGCTCGATTGGGAGAGCCATGCAAACGTCTGACGCGATATCTGAGCCAACCCCTGTAATTCCTATAAATCCTTTAAAAGCCCAACTGGTTGAAGTGATTCCGCTAAGCGCAGCTGGCATGGGCACTAAAACGCCACCCATCACAATCTGGGGCAGCATTAACAAAATAACAATTAATGGTGCAGCATTAGCCGTTGGGGCGAGTGCTGAAGAAAATAAGCCCAGCATCATTCCGGCTAAAGTTGCGAGTGTTAATGAAATGTACATCAGAGTAAATTCGAGTATACCGCCGGGCATATCAAAAGCCAGGAAATGAATAATCATATAGGTGGCTGTTTGGTAAAGTGCTAGGGCAGCCGCTACCCAAACTTTGGAAAGTACATAAGGAAATATCTTTAGATTTACTAATCGTTCGCGTTTGTAAATATCACCTTCTTTTACAATCTCGCGCATTTGCGAAAGTCCCCCGATCATGACACCGTAAATAGTCAACAGGAATAATGAAATGACAATATCATTCATATTCCCGTTTACAAAGTCGAAGGGTTTATTTCCCAATACAGTTGCCAAGAGCACTGACATCATTCCCATAAGTGGCGATGCCGCCAGCATTAGCCCCAGACTAAAACGATCTTTTCCTAAAATTCGCAAATTTCGTTTAGAAAGAATGACGAACTGTCGGAGCGCAGAAACTTTCTTCTGTTTTTCAGGAAGTGGTTGTGCTTCAAGGTTAGATGGCGCACTGGCTGTAGCTGCGGGGATGCCCTGATTCACGATATTGGCTTTATCTCCCAAGGCGTCGATAATATTCTCTTTATAAGCAGAATGTTGACGGTATCGCTCAGCCCATTCTTGCGGAGTGCCTTTACTGGCATCTTCCAAGACAGCATAGATCTGGTCAAACTCCATTGCGCTGACGCGACGATCGCGTTCTGAGCGGTATTGGTCGAAGAATGTCAGGGCTTCATCAGGTGGTCCGAACCAAGCCAAATATCCGCCGCGCGCAAGGAAGACAACTTTGTCTGCCAAGAAAACATTCTTGGTAGCATGTGTGATCAGAATAATCGTGCGGCCTTGATCTGCCATTTGGCGCATCAAGTGCATCAAGGATGTTTCTGTGCCAGGGTCCAAGCCAGATGAGGGTTCATCAAGGAAAAACAACCCAGGCTTGGTAAGTAGTTCGACACCGATCGAGACTCGTTTTTGCTGACCGCCGCTCAATTCTAGAATCTGATTATCGCGTCGATGGGCGATATCGAGTACTTGCATCACTTCTTCTACTCGTTGATGCCGCTCTTCTTTAGTCGTGTCTGGGGGCATACGAAGTTGGGCGGTATAGTCAAGCGCGTCAAAAACGCTCAATTCCATGTGGATAATATCTTTTTGCGGAACAAAACCGATGATGTCGCGAATGGCTTCAAAATTCTCATAGACACTCGTGCCATTAACAATGACTTGACCGTGTGTTGCGGGGCGATAGCCAGCAACGGCGTCTACGAGGGTAGATTTACCGCCACCACTTTGCCCTACAACGACAATGAACTCGCGCGGTTGAAATACAAGAGAAATATCTTGTAGAATATTGAGATCCTTGCGTACCCATTTGTTCAAGCCAATAATTTCAACTTGCAAATCGACAGAATCGTCAAATTGGGCAAGGGCTTCGGTTCCCATTACATAGCGATAAGGGCCGATTCTGACCGTATCATTACGTGCCAGCCAAGTCTCTGTTTTGATGCGAACGTCATTTACAAAGGTGCCGTTTGTGCTGTCTAGATCTTTTACCTTATAACGCTGTCCAACCTTTTCGATTTGGGCATGAAATTGCGAGATTTGGGGCACATCACTCAGAATAACATCATTATCTGGGGAGCGTCCGATTTGGATAACACTTTTATTTCCAAAGGTGATTTCTGACGCCGTGGCTGTTACAGCTTCAGACGGGGAGAGGTAAACCATCGAAACCATAACGCCCGGTACTTGTCCCCCAATACGGATATTGGCATCGTTTTTTAGCGCTGTTGGGCTCGTGATCGGATAACCGTCTAAATAGACAGCGTTGCCAGCTTCTGGTAAGACCGCGATTTGATAGCCGCCAGTTGCAACCTTTTCAAGGTAACCGTGATTACGAGAGGCAACAGGAGAGGTGATCACAATATCATTATCTTCACCTCGGCCAAAAGTCAATTTTTGCTTGTCAAGTGGGTATGTTGTTGGCGCAGCACCAGCCACCACAACTGATAATTGTGGGGGCGTACCCATTGTTGGGAAAATATCGCCAACTGTGGTGCCAGCTAGTCCAACTGGTGCATTTACCTTTGTTGCAAGCAAATCTTCTATTGATTCGATTTCTTCTCCAGGAGCAAGACTGACAGTTTCAAAACGTACCTTAACAAAATTCCCAAAACCAATCTCTTCTCCACCACTTAGCAAAAAAGCCCCTGAAATTTTTTCACCATTTACAAAAGTACCATTACTGCTACCGACATCTTCTAGTAAATAAGAATTGCCTCGCTTAGTAAATTTGGCATGATAACGAGAAACTGCATTGTAATCCAGCAACCAACTATTTGCTGGGTCACGTCCAACCGTATATTCATTACCTATTAATTCAAACTCTTCACCTGGAGTTGGACCTTCTTCTAAAATTAATTTTATATTCAATGAGTTCTCCTAATTATAATTACAGACAAATGGGTAGAAGGCTAAGAACAACATACATCAAATATATACTGTTCAAGAAAAAACCATAAAAGGTTATTGACAAATTTAATATAGCATTTGCTTTTTTACTTGGAAGAGATTTTATCACACAAATAAGATGAAAAATATCACATATGAACTTCAATAATCGCTCCTATAATCAAAAACACTCCTGAAAAACTCAGGAGTGTTTTTTTAGTGACCATCTTAGTGTCGTATGAGAATAAAGCTACTACTTCCCAAACTTTTCTTTCAAAATATCTTCCAGCGTGGGCACGCCAATCTCCTGCAATTCATAGCGCACACGCTGATGGGGTTTATCAATCTTCAACACGCGGGTCAAATCAATCGGCGTGCCGAGGATGACCATGTCCACATCGGCGGCGGCGATGGTGGCTTCGAGGTCACGGATTTGGGCTTCACCATATCCCATGGCAGGGAGAATTTCGCCAGTATCGGGATAATTCTCAAAGGTTTCTGCGATAGAGCCAACTGCAAAGGGACGCGGATCAACGATCTCAGCCGCACCGAAGCGGCGAGCGGCGACGTAGCCTGCGCCGTATTTCATCCCGCCGTGTGTCAGGGTGGGACCATCTTCGACGACAAGAACGCGTTTGCCTTGAATCGCGGCGGGATCATCCACAAATAATGGGGATGCGCCTTCGATGACAACTGCGTTGGGGTTCAGATTCCGTAAATTTTCGCGCACCAAGATGACGTCATCGGGCGATGCGGTATCGACTTTGTTCAGCACAAAAACATCTGCCGAATAAACGTTGGTTTCGCCGGGGTAGAAGGTCAATTCATGTCCCGGTCGAAGCGGGTCGGCGACCACGATCTCCAAATCTGATTTGTAGAAAGGCAGGTCGTTATTTCCACCATCCCACAGGATAATATCGACTTCTTCTTCGGCTTGGCGCACAATCGCTTCGTAATCGACACCGGCATAAACGATGATGCCATTATCAATATGAGGCTCATATTCTTCACGCTCTTCGATCGTGCACTCATGTTTGTCGAGATCGCTATAATCGGCGTAGCGTTGGACGCGCTGTTTGGCGATGTCGCCGTAAGGCATGGGGTGGCGGATGGCGGCGACTTTGTAGCCCATATCGCGGAGGATGAGGGAGACGCGGCGCGTTGTTTGGGATTTGCCGCATCCCGTGCGGACGGCGCAAACCGACACAACCGGCTTCGTGGACTTGATTTGGGTTGGCGCGGCGCCGAGCAAACGGAAGTGTGCGCCCAGAGCATTGACCTGCGAAGCCTTGTGCATGACGTATTCGTGCGGCACATCCGAATAGGCAAAAACGACTTCTTCTACATCCAAATCTTGGATGAGTTGCACAAGTTGTGCTTCATCGTGGATGGGGATGCCTTCGGGATAAAGCTCACCCGCGAGAAGGGCAGGATAGACGCGCCCTTCGATATCGGGAATCTGGGTAGCAGTGAAGGCGACAACCTCGTAATCCTTGTTACCACGAAAAACGGTGTTGAAGTTGTGGAAGTCGCGTCCTGCGGCTCCCATGATAAGTACTCGTTTCTTTTGCATTTTACTACTCCTTTTATTTTCTGATTTTTTAAACTGGGTCACGAAGTACGGGGCAAGTCATGCAATGCCCACCACCACGCCCACGTCCTAACTCGGACCCGGGAATTGTATGTACCGTAACTCCAGCATTTCGTAATTTATCATTTGTCCATTCATTGCGGTCATAGGCAACAACCACACCTGGTTCTAGTGCAACGACATTATTTCCATCATCCCATTGTTCTCGCTCTTGGTCGAAATCATTGCCACCTGTAGAGATAGCGCGTAGCTTCTTTAATTTCATTGCATCTTGAACCGATTCCAGCCAGCCTTTTTCTTCTACCTTAATATCCAACATGCCATTTTTCCCAGGGCGATAGCTAATCGGCTGGATGCGGTTGATGACTTGCTCATAAATTGTGACCAAATCACGGTCGCAAAATGTAAAAATCGTATCCAAGTGCATGGATGCACGGTCACGGGGCATACGGGCGGCAAGGATATGTGTAGCAGCTTCATGCTCGAAAAGTCGCTGGGCAAGCAAGCCAACTGCCTGATGAGTAGTGCGTTCCCCCATCCCGATTAAAACAACACCATCGCCAACGGGCATCACATCGCCGCCTTCGATCATGGCATTCCCATAATCTACATCAGGGTCGCCCCACCAGATATTGAAATCACCACCCTTAAATTCGGGATGATATTTATAGATAGCACTCAAATGGATAGACTCTTTGCGGCGTGGCGACCAAAACATGGGATTAATTGTCACACCCTGATAAATCCAACTAGAGCTATCTCGGGTAAAAAGTTGATTAGGCAGAGGTGGCAGAACAAATTCATTCGCCCCGTAGGCTTCCTGAGAAATCGGGCATATATCATCTGGGAGTTCAGCCATCGTCAGCCCGCCAATCAGGTGCGTAACCAATTCGTCTGGGGACATTTCATCCATCCAGACGCGCAGTTCAACCGCACCACCCACGCCCACATCGTAGGGCGTTAGCTTTCTATCCAAAATATAGGCACGCCCTTCAGGCATAGCGACCACATCCTCCAACAACTCGTGAATACGCATCACCTGAATTTCGTACTCATCTCGCATCAACTTGACGAAAATATCGTGATCTTCTTGCGCCTTATGCGTCCAAATCACATCGTCAAAAAGTAAATCTTTGCAATTGGATGGAGTCAGACGCCGCATCTCCAATCCCGGACGATGGACGATGACTTTTCTCAACTTCCCGACTTCTGAATGAACGCCGAATTTGCTCATAATTTTTCCTTTTTTGGATGGATGCCCGAAACGCTCTTATTTTTGGCTTGATACCGCCTAAGATTCATCGTTCTGCATTCATCTATTTACCGCTAAAAGCATCCCCAATCACCTTCAACGCCCAATCCACTTCGTCTTTTGTGATGACAAGTGGCGGCGCAAAGCGAATGATATGAACATGCGTTTCTTTGCAGAGCAAACCTTTTTCTGCCAATTCTTCAACATATTGATGCGCACCACCCGCTTCTGGATGAAACTCTACGGCAATGAGTAACCCCTTGCCGCGAATCTCTTTAATTAACGGTTGTTCAAGTTGGCGTAAGCCTTCGATGAAATATGCACCCATCTTCTCAGCATTTTCAATCAAGCCTTCTTCAACCAAAACTTTCAAAGATGTGCGCGCTACAGCTACACCTAGCGGGTTGCCACCGAAGGTGCTCCCATGCTCACCGGGTTGCAAAACATCCATAACCGCCGTATTGGAAAGCACAGCCGAGACGGGATAGAAACCGCCCGACAAAGCCTTGCCAATCAAGGTCAAATCGGCTTCGATGCCCTCATGTTCTTCAGCGAGAAGTTTTCCAGTGCGCCCTAATCCAGTTTGGATTTCATCTAAAACCAGCGTCACATTATTTTCGGTACAAATCTCTCGAACTTCTTTGAGATAGCCTGCTGGGGGAACAATCACGCCAGCCTCACCCTGAATGGGTTCGACCATAAAACCGACTGTATTGGGCGTGATGGCATCTTTCAGCGCCTGAGCATCGCCAAAGGGAATTACTTTGAAGCCAGCTGGGAAGGGACCAAATCCGTTACGTGAATCTTCATCAGAACTGAAGCCCACGATGGCAATTGTTCTGCCATGAAAATTATTATCACAAACAATGATCTCTGCCTGATTCTCCGGCACGCCTTTATTTTTATAGCCCCATTTACGAACGACTTTGATAGCCGTCTCCACTGCTTCTGCGCCACTGTTCATGGGCAAAACTTTATGCGAGTTGGTTAACTCACATAGTTCTTCGTAGAAAAGCCCCAACTGGTCGTTACGAAAAGCGCGGGATGTGAGCGTCAGTTTTTGCATCTGCTCAGACATAGCCTGCATGATTTTCGGATGGCAATGCCCCTGATTGACCGCTGAGTATGCGCTTAGGCAATCCATATAACGTTTACCCTCCACGTCCTCGACCCAAACGCCTTCCCCTTTGGTGAGAACGACATCCAGTGGTGCATAATTATTGGCACCGTATTGGTTTTCTAAGTTGATATAATTTTGTGTTTTCATGCGAAATCTCCTTAAAAAAAGAGCCCGATTAATTAAAATCAGGCTCTGCTCAGAGCCACGACAACACGTTGTTGTCTCAGCTCATCTTTTATATAATTGGTTGATGCTGATATTGTAACACAGCAAATCCTTAGATAATTTTGGAGTAGCAGGCTTGATTTTAGCTTACTTGCTGTTAATCTGCATTTTCTCGGCGTGAACATCTCTCCATTTCAAATCGCCGAGCAAAAAACAGGCTGCCTGATGGTTGTCTCCAAGCTCTTCGAACTTTGGCTCAATTTTTGAACAACTTGGGATAGCCTCTGGACAACGAGGGTGGAATCGGCAGCCAGTAGGCAGATTAATTGGATTGGGTGTTTCACCCTTGAGCACAATCCGTTTCTTTCTTTGACGTGGATTGGGTACCGGGATAACCGACATGAGTGCTTTCGTATACGGATGGCGCGGGTCATCCAAAACAGTTTCTGCTGGACCAACTTCAACAATTGTTCCCAGATACATGACGGCAACCCGATCGGCGATATAGGCGGCACTCGCTAAATCGTGAGTGATGTAGACCATCGTGATATTATGCTCCTCCCGTAGGCTCATGAGTAGATTGAGAATCTCTGCCCGAATCGAAACATCGAGCATTGAGACGGGTTCATCTGCAACGAGATAGGATGGGTTCAGCACCAGCGCGCTGGCAATCACGACTCGCTGCCGCTGTCCACCAGATAGCTGCTGAGGGTAGCGATGCAGAAAATTAGCAGGCGGTTTCAGCCCAGCAGCATCAAGGGCGGCGGTGACCTTCTCGATCTTCTCGGCTCGCGTTGATGCTAAATGGTGGACTTCCAATGGCTCAAAAACAGCTTGAAAAACGGTCTGTCTGGGATTAAGTGACTCGTAGGGGTCTTGAAAAATAATCTGCGCTTTGCGACGGAGTGCTTTTTGTTGACGTGCGCCGCTCAAACCAGCAAGGTTTTCTCCCTCAAGATGGATGCTGCCTTCGGTTGGCTCCGTTAATCCAAGTGTGCATAAGCCTGTTGTGGTTTTCCCCGAACCAGACTCGCCGACAAGGGCTAAAATTTCTCCTCGTGGAATATCAAAGGAAACCCCGTCAACCGCATGGACACATAATTGGGGCTGACGAGTCAGTGTGCCGATAATCCCCCGAGAAACTGGATAGAGTTTTCGAAGGTTTTCAACCTTTAGCATGGGTTCATTTCTCATCGTTATCTCTTTTCAGGGCGAGCAATTAGACAGCTACAATAATGCCCCGGCGCAACTTCGATGATTTCAGGATGCTCATGGGTGCATTTCTCGCCAGCAACACCGCAACGAGGTTCAAAGCGGCAGCCTGGCGGCAAATCGTTTAGGGGCGGTGGATGTCCGGGTATGAAAGCAAGTTCCGAACGGGGGTCGTTAATATCCGGGAATGCTGCTAAAAGGCGTTTGGTGTACGGGTGAACCGACTGGTTGAAGACCGCATCCGAATCCGCATATTCCGCCATTCTGCCACCATACATGACCAGAACATCATCACAGACTTCGGCGACGACGCCCAAATCATGCGTCACGATGATGACGGCTAAATTTAGCTCTGCCTGTAACTGCTGCAATAAATCCAGAATTTGCGCCTGCACCATCACATCCAAAGCGGTGGTCGGCTCATCGGCGATAATGACCTGCGAGCGGCAAGCCAAAGCCATCGCGATCATGGCGCGCTGCCGCATCCCACCGGAATATTGATGGGGATATTGTTTTTTGCTGCCAGCCGTGACGCCGACCATATCGAGCAGCCGGTCTATCTCATCAGGCACTTCGTTACGCGGCACAGTTTTGTGTAATTTTAGGGCTTCTCCGATTTGTGAACCAACCGTGCGAACAGGGTTGAGCGCATTCATTGCCCCTTGAAAAACCATCGAAATTTTGCCCCAACGATAGGCTCGCATCTCAGCGGGGGAAAGCTGCAAAAGGTCAATACCGTCAAAAAAGACTTCGCCATCCACGATACGCCCGGCATCTGGCAAAAGGCGCATGAGTGCCAGCATCGCTGTTGTTTTCCCACAGCCCGACTCCCCGACCAAGCCCAGTGACCTGCCCGGCTCCAAAGAAAAACTTAGCTGATCGACAGCTCGAAATACACCCGCATCGGTGT
>JABGOQ010000004.1 GCA_018645405.1 Anaerolineae bacterium
GCGGTAAACGGCTGTTGCTCGCTTGGGCGTTGAAGGCGCGAATGAATAAGGGGATGTAATTCGACTTATAGCCGACCGCACAGACACAAATGATGTGATCCTTTTCAGGACCAAAGCGTTCGCCCAGATTTTGCATAATGCTGGCATGATCCGCGCCGGGGCCGATCCAGCAGGTGCCGAGTCCCATGCGGGTGGCATCCATGACGACTTTTTGTAGGCTGCGTCCCACGTCGATGACGGCGAGACGGTCATATTCTTTCGGGGCGATGGCGACGAGGAATTCGATCGCGTTGACGGGGGGCCAAACGGTGAGCGGGGCAGAAATATACTCAAGACGAATGGGGGCTTCACCGATCTTTGGTTCGTCAAGGTGGGTGCGTACTGATCCCATCAACTCAGCGTGGTCGGCTTCGGTCAACTTGCGGGTTTGGAAGGAGCGACAGGAGTGGCGGGCACGCATCAGGTCGAAGAGATCGAGGTCATCGTTGCGTTTGGGGAGACGTTCGGGGGGATGGGTTTTGAATTTGACGGTCACCAAGTCAAAGAGGGCGACGATACCGAGCAAGTATCCAAGCGCAGAGAAGATGGAGACAAGAAAAGAGATTTTGAGCAGGTGTGATACGCCTGCGAGCAGGAAGGCGACCAAGATGAAGATCAGCGGCAGCAGATATTGTAGCCATCCCGTAAATTGAACGCGCAGCTTTGCTCGCACCATCCCCGCGGCGAATTTTCTTAGAAAGAGAATAGGAATGCGCTCTAGAAGTGCTCTCTCATTTGCGCCGAGGTCGTGCATAAAATCATCGTTTTTTGGCATAGAATTTCTCCTACTCTTATGAACGTACGTAGCTTCGCAATAATACAGAATCCTGCTCAGCAAGGACGCTAAACGCTCCCAGCGCGGCAGGTAAAAGCGTGAATTGAACAGCATCCAGTTTTAGATCGTTAATGCTTGCCTGCCCCTCTATCACGCCCCAAATCTCTAGCGTTTCTCCTGAGCAAAGACCGTGATAATTTGCACCTGCATCCATTTCAACTTTTTCTGTGACGAAATAAGCATTTGCACATAGGGTTGAACGGCGGATTCCATCAGCATCTGAAATTAAAGTCGGGGGAGATATGCTTGGTTCAACCTGCTCGAAGTTGATCACATCGAGGGCTTTATCCACATGCAAGGGGCGCGGATTCCCATCTGTGCCAACGCGATTCCAGTCATAGACGCGGTAGGTGGTATTCGAGTTTTGCTGAATCTCGGCGATGATAATGCCCTCCATGATCGCGTGGAGCGTGCCTGTCGGGACGCAGACATGGTCGCCTGTTTTGACGGGTAGATGATGCAGATAAGGCTCAAGATTTTCATTTTCTATTCCCGCTCGAAACTTTGGTGGCGTTGTCCCTGCTTTTACGCCTACAATTAATTCCGCGCCTTCTTTAGCGTGTAAGACAACCCACATCTCAGTTTTGCCAAGCTCGTTTCCTTCATTAGCCAGCGCATACTCATCGTTGGGATGCACCTGCACAGAAAGCGCACGATTTGCATCGAGTAGTTTGATCAGCAAGGGGAATTTACCATGCTCCTGCGCCCAGAGATTATTGCTCCCGATCAAATCCAGCCCCAATTCATCTTGAAGTTCAACGAGCGTATAGCCTGCAAAATGACCATTATTTACCGTAGAAATACCGTCCTTATGCGCGGCGATATCCCAGCTCTCGGCGATAATGCCTACGGCGGGGAGTTCGCGCCCCAGTTTTTCAAGATTGCGTCCGCCCCAAATATAATCTTTGAATACAGGGGTGAAGGTGAGCGGGTAGAGTTTTTTTGTCATGGGAGTATTGTACAGTAAAAGCGGGAGATAATTTTATAAAAACTTAATGGTTTGTGTATTGCGTATTGATTTTACGCAACACGAAATAACTTTTACGATTTTTTTCTAGCCACCAGACAGTTTCATAAATATTTACAAAGAGAGATGCGGATCGG
>JABGOQ010000029.1 GCA_018645405.1 Anaerolineae bacterium
TAATAAGCCAACCTGAATATAACCTTGCCCAGACAAAATTGCCGAGGCTGAAACCACTCCCAACAAGACAATAGAGTGTCGCCCACCACCCTTTGCTACTGCAACAACCGCAGCAAAGACCAAACTACACATTGCAGTAGAAAGCACTACGCCAAAAGCTCCTAATTCCATGCGCCCTGCAAGATGCCCCCCAACAATCGCCATCGCCGCGCTCCAAAGACGGGGAATCCGCCCCAAATTCAATACACGAGCGAGCCACCACTGAGCCAAACCAGAAAACCACAAGGAAATAACCAAAGCAACTTTCGCGCCATTAAGAACCCCAAAAGCAAAAGTCGTCACGATCACGATAGGATGCAACATACTTCCGTGAATATCTACAAAAGCAGGATATCCGCCACGTTCAAACCCATTCCAAAGAGCACACCATCCGCATTGTTGAAATTGTGTCCACAGATGATGTGTTTGGATCGCAGACAGAAATTCCCTTCCTGCAGGAATAACGTCCAAATCAAAGTCTAGGTAGGCTCTTCCTACCCATAAAGACCATAATGCTAATACAGCCAACTCTAAAAATATAATTTTCTGCTGGCTTTTTTTATCCAAATCTTGCGTTATCTCTGGCGACGATAGCCATTTTAATAGCCTGCTTGATGATGATGTCAGCCATTCGTTACATTTTATTAGCCATTTTGGGCGTAACTTCCAGACAATATAAATATCCAATATAACCGCTATCAGAAATATCCAAAAAAGCCGCATACCCATAATCTTCGCCTATTTTTAGCTGATAATCTTTTTAATGGTTTGCCAAAGCCCTGACGTGAACTTCAGGGCAAATTCGCCACGCAAGAAAGGGAAGAATTTAATCAGAGAAAGCATTTACACTTAACGCAGTCCAGTTTCTAAGCGAGAGATAACCAAACGTTGAATTTCACTTGTCCCTTCGTAAATCTCAGTAATTTTTGCGTCACGAAAGTATCGCTCAACGGGATACTCCTTGCTATAGCCCATCCCACCGTGTATTTGAACAGATGCATGAGCGCAAAACATTGCTGTTTCGGAAGCATAAAGTTTCGCAGTAGAAGCTGCCAAAGTAAAGCGTTCAGCTGTTGTCTTTGAGCGTTCTTTTGCCATTGCGGCATTATAAACAAGTAAACGAGCGGCTTCGATGCGAGTTTTCATATCTGCTAATTTAAAAGATATGCCTTGAAACTGACCGATTTTCTTACCAAAAGATTCACGCTCACGAGCATAACTCAATGCCGCGGCATAGGAGGCTTCTGCAATTCCTAAAGCCTGAGATGCGATGCCTATTCTGCCAACATCCAGCACAGTCATGGCAATTTTGAAACCTTCACCTTCTTTGCCGAGCATATTTTCAACAGGGCAACGATAATTTTCGTAGACTATCTCGCTGGTCGCCGAAGCGCGGATACCTAGCTTTGGTTCTTTTTTACCCCGCACAAAACCTGGTTGATTTGCATCTGTGATGAAAGCGGTGATGCCTTTTGCGCCTTTATCTGGATCAGTGATTACGTACACAATTACATAATCTGCGACGGGACCGCCCGTGACCCAAGACTTGCGTCCGTTGATTATATATTCGTCGCCGTCCCGTACAGCGCGACTTCGCATCGTTGCTGCATCTGAACCAGACATTGGCTCTGTTAAAGAATAAGCCCCAACTTTCTCCCCTGAAGCAATAGGGCTAACAAACTTCTTCTTTTGCTCTTCTGTACCAAATTTTAAAATACCATGACAAAATAAAGAGTTATTCACCGACATAATCGTGCCATGAGAAGCATCTGCTTTGCATATTTCTTCCAGTGCTAAAACATAGGCTAAAGTATCCATCCCTGCACCATCATATTTTTCAGGAACTTCAATACCCATAAAGCCCATCTCGCCCATCTTTTTTATCGTTTCAGAAGGGAATTTTCCACTTTCATCAAATTCAGCTGCAATCGGCACAATTTCGGATTCTGCAAAATCGCGAGCAGCGTCAAGAATCATTTTATGTTCATCGCTCAAGGGAAATAGGGCTGTATCAGTCATCAACTTAGATCCTCCAGTGGCATAAATTTACATTATCGCAATTATAGCATGAGGAGATGAATCTCTTTAAAAAAACAAAGCCACCGAGCATTTTCAAGTGCTCGGTGGCTAACTCTTTACAACACTCTTTAGGCGGGTCTATCTCGAATAGGGATCATAAAGACGTTCTTTTCTGTTTGTTCGACAACACGTTGCGCCTTACTACCGACCATGAATAATTCCAAGCCTCCACGTCCACGCGAAGTATTCATGATCATATCTACATCTTCTTCATGCCCGATATTGACGATGGTACGTACGGGCAAAGTCCCCGTTACCATAGTGCGTACCTTAATTCCACTCTCACGCAGAGAGCGGGCTACTGCATCAAGGAAGTTTTCCATTTCTTCTTCAGCTTTGCGGCGAATTTCCTCGATAAGCTCGGATGGAGCACTGTAATCTTCAGGCTCAGGTACAGCAGGAACTGAGAGCAAAATTATCTCCGCACCAAAAACCTGCGCCAGCGAACGAGCATAAGGGAGAACGCGCTCAGAGAAAATTGACCCATCAAGTGGAACAAGAATTTTGTCTAATTTGGGCGGAGCAAGAACGCCATCTTCAGTTGCTTGGACTAAGAAAATAGGTTGATTGATTTTCTGGATAAGCTTTCTCGAGACTCCACTGCTTGTCCAGTTGAGTTCGCCTGATTTACCACGCGTACTGGTGACAACAATATCTATATGTTTTTCATGAACAAGCATCTGCGTAGCATCTGCAATAAATCCTGAGCGAATGACCATTTCTACGTCAAGCCCTTCACTTTGAAGTTCTTTTTGCACGCCTTCAAGGTAAGTCTGTCGTTTTGAAAATTTCTTTTCGAATTCATCGCCTTCATTAGCAAGTTTGCTTTTGATAGAAGAAAGCAGAGTCAGGTGCGCGCCTGTTTTCTGACAATACATCTTTACCCAAGGAAGGGCTTGTGCAGCATAGTCTGAACCATCGAGCAAGACAATAACTTTCTTGAGCTCAAATTCTTGATGCCGCCATTTACTCTTGGTAATAGGAGCTGGTTCCCAGCGAAGATCATCTGGGGTAGCGGGTTTGGCAGTCACCGCGCCTGAGGCCGGATTTAATTGTCCAAAACCGAAGCCAGCCAAATTGGAGGCGTCGAGCCGTCCGAGATAATCCAGTGCAGCAGAGGGTTCACCCATCTGCTTACGGGTATATCCAAAAATAACATAGAGCAACGGGATGAAGATGAAGTAGGTCCACGCGCCCTCAGCAAAACGTTCTACAAAGATGATGCCTGTTGCACCTGTCGTCAAAATTGCGGCGAGAATTGTCCCAACGATAAGCAAGGCTGTGCCTATATCAAATTTCTCACGCACTTGGCGCAGAAGGCGTTTTGCAACCGCCCAACCAGTCATGCTGAGAAGCACAAAAACACCAGCTGCGTAAATAGCGAGATAAGTTTCTTCATGTGTTCCGAAAAGCAAAAAGACTATGCCAACTAAAATCACCTGCAACCAAACGGGTTTGTCTGCAACCTGGTATTCATTTCGTTTCCCAAAAAGTGGCGGTACATAACGTCGCTCTGAGAGACCAAGAGAGAGGTTTTGCAACCCCTGTGCTGCCGCTGCCGAAGCAGACATAAGTACAGCAATACCGACCAACGTCCCCAAATAGGGTAGCGGCGTAGGGAGAAGAACATCCATTGTTTGAGTAAAAACAGAGACGTCTTCAAGGAGCGGATCGGCCACATCTTTAATAACAGGGCCTACGATAAGCATCGTTGCTGCCGTTGTGCCCATAATGATCAAAAGAGAATTAAAGGCTTTTTTGCCTTTTTGTGATTCTGTGCCATCATACGCGGCAACCATATTTGCAAAAACTTCGATGCCGGTCATCACTGCCAAAATGCGCACATAGCCACCAAGAGTAAACCTCAAGTTTTCTGGAGAAAAAGCCTGTAAATTAAAGTCAGGAAGATGAAAACCATATTTGATAATCGTAGAAATAATCATTGCCCACAAGAGCAATAAAACGCCGGCTGTGGCTGGGCCAAAAGTACGTGCTGCCATTTTAGGCCCACGATTAACCAACCAACCTGTTACAACACTCAAAGCAATCGCAATAAAAGTTCGATATTGAATATTAAAGATCAGCGTATCGTTCAAAACAGGGACACGGTCAGCAATAAATGTAACCATCGCAGCCATACTAACCAAGAAAGTAAGCGTATATTCAACAAAGGTAATCGCCGCATTAATTTTTGCCGCCCAAGGCCCAAACTCTTCCTCACTTAATCCGCTGCCACCGCTACCGTCTGTAACCCATTGCATAACCAATCTATACATTGCAGAAACAACAGCAACGGTTAATACCACTAGCCAGATCGACGCACCGAAAGTCACTTGTGCAACACCCGCTACAACGATTAACCTTAAGAAAGGTCCAAAAACATAAAGTGGTGAAGTTGCAGGGTCACCGCCACCAGCCAATGCTCCTTCGAAAGCGTTATTAAGTTTATTTGAAACGTGTCCCATTTTTTATCCTTTCGGCATTAGAAACTCCCCTTTTTTAAAAAACAAAAGGGGAGCAACACACCGTTCTAATTTGGATTTAAGGTGGCAAAATTATACCTGATTTTTTCTCCCCCTAGGAGAATTCACAAAAAATATCCCGACATATTTACTGCATAATTCGGAAAAATCCTCTCCACAGCAGGATTATTCAAACGCTTCATACAAATCTCCCCTAGGATATCGCGGTAATCGGTTGTGACGGCGAGATCGCCGGGTCCATAAAGTTGATGCGGTGCCAACCCCGGCCACTCACCGAAAACGCCCGTAGATTTGAGCTTGCCACTGACCAACATCATCATCCCGCCGTGACCGTGATCGGTGCCAAGGCTGGCGTTCTCATAGGCACGTCTACCGAACTCGGTCATCACGACTACTGTAAGTTTGTCGGCGTGGTCAATCATCTCCGCGTGGAAGGCGGCTAAGCCATCTGCAAGATTTTGCATCAAGCGCGGCATCTGTCCAGATTGCACCCCCTGTGCAAAATGAGTATCCCAGCCATCTAAATCAATCGCGGCAACTTCTAAGCCAATCTCAGCTTTGATGATAGACGCGATTTCTCTCAATCCATGTCCGAAAGTGGAATCGGGGTAATTAGGTGATTGGGGATTAGGTGCTATGGGTTTGATTTTCTCCAATGTGTCTAAAATACCCAAAGTCTCACGCCCTAGACCGCTGAGGAGATCGTCTCCACTATAAAGAGAGCTAAGCGCGGCTTGCATTTGCAAGACGGCGGTCTCGTTACCGTGCAGTTGAAAATCTTCTATAGAGCGCAGGGATGAAACAGGCGTTGAGCCATATAAACTGCGCTGAGGTAGTTCGCCCAGAGCAATTGCGCGCATCGGGGAGGGATTATTTGTATTCAGCGTAGCCAAATGTCGCCCAATCCAACCCGAGGCAGGACCCTGCTCATTCTCTACACCGCGCTCCATCAACTCTTGTGATTTGAAATGAGAATGCGAATCATCTGGCGCACCACAAGCGTGAACTATGCCAAGATGGCCTTCCTGCCACGCAGGTAGGAGCGGCTTAAAAAGCGGATGGAATCCAAAGAAACCGTCCAAATCTATAGCACGCTCTTCAACTTTTGTCTTACTATCATCTGGACGAGGAATACCCAACGCGGGGCGCAGATTATAGTATTCATCTTCGCCATGTGGAACGACCATATTGAGCACATCTGCCGCACCACGTAAAAAGACAACGACAAGAATATCGCCACGTGGGGCTGTTTTTTCTGGTGCAAAGGTGAGAATAGGTTTTCGGGAGGTTTGAGAGATATGTTGTGTTTTCATAATTTATATTTACCGCTAAGAAGCGAAGGACGCGAAGGTAAAAATTTTTGTAGTAACCGCTTTAGCGGTTATTGATGCGCCTAATAAGGGCTAAAGCCCTTACTACGAGGGGAAAGTTTTATTTCCACTGATACGCAGGCGAAGCCAATAAGCCAGCAATCACCACACGTGCGGTAGAAATCTCATCGCCTGCACCAGCTTCTCGAAGAGCAGATGCCATTTGCTTGCAATCTTCATCAGGCAGAGATGTACCCAAGAGCAATGCGCTCATCCATTTGATAAATGGCTCAATTTTTGCTGCACCGCTCAATTCTAAAAGATGCTCAACGTCAATTTTTGTGCCTTTAATCTGGTTTTGTGCCAAAGCCATCGCAAATTGCCAGCGGGGCATGAGATTGCTTATCCATGGAGCGGAGGTATCGGGGTAGCCATCAGGGGTAGGCCAGGTGAAGTGGCGTTGCCCCATTCTGCCAAGATATTTTTGGATAGCTTCACCACCATCTGTGCGGGCATCCAGTTGACGTAAGGCAGAAACGATAAGGTCTACAGGGCGTTTGAATTTCGGTTGGATGTGGGGAATGCCTTCTGTGAGCAGCGTTTGCATCACAGCGCGTAAATCGCCATTTGTAGCGGTAAATCTTTCAGCCACCACGCTGACCAATGCGACAGGCGGCTCATCGGCGATGAAGCGGCGACAAAGTTTACGAGCAATAAATGTTGAGGTCGAAGTGTGCAAGCCCAAATTAAGGATGACGCGCTCGGCTTCATCCAATCCGCCTGCGGTGATATTCATCCCCAAGACTTTTTTTGCGGAGACATCATGGTTATCCGCATCAAATTTAAAATCGCCGCGCCAAAAATGCTCTTTCATCCCCCAGCCTGTCAGGCAGCGCGCCAACTCCATCACATCCTGCTGGGTGTAGCCGCCATCCACGCCGAGCGTGTGCAGTTCCATGATTTCGCGGGCGTAATTTTCGTTGGGGGCATCTTTGAGATTAGATTGATTGTCAAGATAGACGAGCATGGCGGGCGAATGCGCCGAAGCCCAGAGCAGGTCGCCGAAAAAGCCAAGCGAGTGCGGGCGGATGACCTCACGGTCGTCGACGGTTTTAAGATAAAAACAATCGCCTTTTTCGGTGCTGATATTGAAATGATCGCTCCAAAACTCGACCATTCGCTCATAAATTTGGAGGCGAGAATAAACCTGACGCATGAGGGTCGCCTGCCGCAATTGGTCGGGGATTTTGAGCTTATCTTGGTCGTCAAAAATTTTATCGCTGAGATCGAAGAGATCGTTTGCGGATAGATCGAGGGTCTCAAATTGGCGCAAGCGGAGATTGCAAGCATCATCCGGAACGGACGTGTATTCAACTTGCTCCTCGACCCAAGCATGGATGCCGATTTGAGAAACGCGCGTTAAATCTTTGTGACCTGCGCCGAAGGTGAAGCGATTGACGAGAGCGAAATCCCTCACCCCTAGCCCCTCTCCCAGAAGCGGGAGAGGGGAATCATCGAGGCGCGCGAGATTTTCGTAGATTGGTGCGCAAGAGGATAAAGCTGCGCTGCCAGCAACGATGCCAGCTAATTTCAGGAAGTCACGACGGGTTAGATTCATGGGAATAGGGATTAGGTAATTGGGTATCGGGAATTACAGCGGCGGTTGAGTAACGAAAGCACAGCATTTTCGTGCTGGAGCGTATCGAAACCAGAGCGGAACAAATTATCGTTGAATGCCGCTATGATTTCGATACAGGCGACGATAGTACTGTCGCCCTACTCAATCGCCGCTACATTTATTTTAAAAAGCCACTCAGTTACATTTTTTAAAGACTGGAGCTTTTGCTTCAATTGTCTTTTTACTCAGTAGCGCAAAAGCCGTCGCACCCAGCGAAGCGACAATTGCCAGCGGAATGACAATAAACCAACCCACGAGCGGGAAGACAGCCGCTAACTCCAGAGCAATCGCGCCGCGCACAAAAGCGGATGCGGGCGAGATTTCGTCTGAGCGTTTCGCTAGAAGAACGCCCATTTTCGCGGCAATGCCGGCTGCACCAATTCCGCTGACGGTTAAAGTCGCGGCGACCAGCAGCCAGCCCAGAAATTGCCCAACGCCGCCGCCAGCCGAAAGCAATATCCCAGCGGGGATGGTGATAATAAAAAGCACAAGCACCCCTAACCAGAAAGATTTCCACGGGGATGCATCGAGGCGCGCTTGTGCGCGCTCGACCGTCGCAGGGAAGAGTAGCCAATAAGCGGTCAGCATCCCAGGGAAGGCGATGCCTAAAAGCAATAAGATTCCGAAAATCATTTGTACGTCTGCCATTTTTTTCTCCAAAGCAGGTGACAATCACCTACTCAAACTTGATTTTATAAAGCGTATCCTTTTATGGAAGAAAAGCTCACCGTAAAGGGTTTAGAAGGTGACTGTCACCTCATGCACATTTTCTATTCTATATATCAGTACAGGGGATTTAGAAAAAAGTTGCAAGAATCAAAAAAGCCATCCGAAGTTTTAGAAACTTCAGATGGCTTTGATAGAGTCTATGTGTGCTTTGTCAACTATCTTTACTCTTCCTGTCACCCTAAATCCATAATCATTTTCTTTACAATTTCAATCAATGCAGGAATATCATCTTGGCAAATTTCAAAGACCTGTTCTGCGTCCACATCAAAATAGCCGTGTGCAATAACATTGCGTACACCAATTTTAAGAAGATGATATTCTTGAGCATATTCTTTTTTGAACTCTCGTAAAATCGCTAAAGCCTCATCTTTTTTCATAATTCTTTCCTGTTTTCTTTCTCGTTTTCAGTAATAATGCTAGGCTTTCAGAGCCCTTCCGACGCTCTACTTTTCTTCAATGCCAATGTTATCATTCCAGGCCTGCCCCTCCCGAAAGTCTTCCCATCCACGCTGATTAACGGCATAATGCCCATGAGTGCGTTGGTCAAAAATGCTTCGTCCATTACTACAAGTTCTGCGGGCGCAATCGCTCGCTCCACAATATCGAAACCATGCTGAGGGGAGATTTTAGTTATAAGGTATTCGCGTACCGTTCCGGGCAATGCCCCTTCGCTGAGTGGAGGCGTGAGCAAAGTTTTGCCTTTGACGAAAAAGATATTCGTAACGCTGGCACAAGCGATATTCCCCTGAGTGTTCAGCAAAACGGCTTCATCCGCGCCTTCTTTTGCCGCTTCACGACGCGCAAGAATATTATCTAAATAATTCAGTGATTTTATATTCGCCAAAGGAGAGTGTTCATTGCGACGGATTGAGCTAGTCATGGCACGCATACCGCGTTGATATAGCCCTTCTGGATACCCCGTAAAACTCTCAGCTTGAATTATCAATGACGGTTTGGCATTCTTTTCATCGGGCAATAATCCGCGCTGAGTAGGCACACCGCGGCTAAGTGTTAAGCGCAGATATGCATCTTTCAATTGATTTGCAACGAGAGTCTCTCGAATAGCTTGCTGAATCTCAGCATCTGTCCAAAGCAAAGCTAGGCCTATCGTCTCAGCACCTTTCCTAAGCCGAGCAAGATGTTGTGCAATGCGAATAATCTCTCCCTCTCGAACACGGATTGTTTCAAATATCCCATCGCCCAATGTAAAACCGCGATCTCTAGGGTTGAGAATCACGCTATCACAGGGTATCAATTTACCATTTGCCCAAAGTTTTTTGTCTGTGTTCATCTCAAACCCATTCAATCTTGCTCAATATCATAAAGCTTCTCATCAAACTCACCGTAAGCGGCTGTCACAATCGCCTTGATCAGCGCATCGCTTTTCAGAAGCATTTCTTCATATTCTTCCTCTTCATCCGATAAAATAGTGACCGCCCCACCAGCGCCTATACTCATTCCCTGCGCAGTGCTAATAATTGTGCGAATAACGATATTCAAATCGGCGGTTCCGTTTAATCCCAAAAAGCCAATTACGCCAGAATAAACCCCGCGTGCTTCTTGCTCAAGACGGTCAATAATCTCCATCGTACGTAATTTCGGCGCACCAGTCATTGAGCCACCCGGGAAAGCTGCCTTTATAGAATCGATAATCCGCATATCGTCTCGCAAGTGTCCACGAATAGTGGTGACCATTTGATGGACCGTTGAATAAGACTCAATCTGCATCAACTTAGGCACATGCACACTGCCTATCTCGCAAACCAAGCCCAAATCGTTACGGAGCAAGTCTACAATCATCAAGTTTTCAGCACGATTCTTTTCGCTGGTGCGTAATTCTTCACATAGGCGTTCATCTTCTTCTTTCGTAAGCCCCCGCTTGGCAGTCCCCTTGATTGGTTTTGCCTCAACCCAGCGCTCACGGTCTACGCGCAAAAATCGCTCCGGAGATGAGCTTAAAATCGCATATTCGCCAAAGCAAAAATATGCTGAATAGGGTGCAGGATTGCCATGACGCAAATGTCTATAGAGCGCAAAAGGTTCAAGATTTGTATCTGTACTTATTTGAGTCGTTAAGCAAATTTCATAAGATTCTCCATCCCGTAAATATGTTTTACACTCTTGAATATCTTTAAGATAGTCAGCATGAGAACGGTGCAGTTGAAACTTAAGCGGAGCAGATGCTTTTTCATACGAGCTTTTCAAAGGAGGCAAAACGGGCAATTCTTCCAGTTCTTTTTCGATGCTGTCAAACCATTTTTCAGAGACTTCTGTATTTCCTTCGGCAAAAAGCTGAACTAAATAGGTCGCATTTTCTGCATGGTCAAAAGCAATTAAGCGATCGGCAAAAATAAAATTTGCATCTGGTAAATCTGCTTGATATTTCGCTGAAGCCCCCAACTCCGCTTTTAGCTCATAGCCCAAATAGCCCACAAAGCCAGTATTGAAATCAAAAGGCAGCTCCGGAGATAAAACTTCTCTTTTACTCAATTCAGCGTCAAGATAATCAAAAATACTCTCTTCTCGTTCAACACTCTTCCCGTTTTTGATTACACGCAACTTTTTCTCTTGCGCCTGATATTGCACCACCGCGCCCAATTCTCCTCCGCTTGCCCCCATAAAAGAAAATCTCGACAAGCCCTCTTCCACTCGACTACTATCTAACCAAAAAGAAAACTCTTCATTTTTATATAGATGATTAAAAACTTGCTCAGGGTTATATAGTTGATTTAATTTCCTACTCCGAACAAAGAATTTCTTTTTAGCATGGCTGATTTCATCGTCTTTTCGGGATGGGATAACAGAAAGCACACGATACGCTCCCGACTTTGGGCTTGCCTCCGCTTTAGGAGCATCTGCCTGAAATTTAGCTGTGAACTCAGCAAAATTCTCAATCAGCTTTTTCCCATGTACAGTACTGACTGATTCAGGGTGAAACTGCACCCCAAAAAGCGGACGCTCACGATGCCTCAATGCCATAATCACCCCATCATCTGCCCAAGCGATTGCCTCAAGCAGATCGGGGAGCGGCTCTACGACCACCAACGAATGATAGCGTACAGCAGAAAAATGCTGGGGGATGCCCTCGAAGAGTATCCCGTTATTATGCCGAATCGGGCTCAATAAACCGTGCATCACCTTCGGGGCAGGAGCGATTTCGCCGCCGAAGGCGTATCCCAAACCTTGATGTCCAAGACAAACGCCTAAGACTGGCAAATTTGATTCGCGCAGTACGCGGTCACAAATCCCAAAATCTCGTTGCACATTCGGCTTTCCTGGTCCCGGAGAAATAACGATATTATCAACATTTAGGGTATTGAGTTCATCCCAACTGAGCTGGTCGTTGCGAATAACTAGCGGCTGCTCACCATTCACTTCCGCCAAAAGCTGAAAGAGATTGAAGGTATAAGAATCGTAATTATCAATTAAAAGTGTTTTCATATTCTTGCTGTTTTTTGCTCATTATAGAAAGATGGCAATTATAGCCTCTTCCAAAAGAAAAAACTCTCGAAGTTAGGAGAAAACTTCAAGAGTCTGAGCAAGTTGAGAGCGCAGCAAAACGCCTTGTCGAAACTTACGATTGGAAACATGGTGGTTGGGGCGCAGCACCAAAATTCCCGCAAGCGATGGCTATTGAGTTTTTGCTACGCTCTCCCCTCACCCCCAGCCCCTCTCCCAAAAATGGGAGAGGGGAGTCTGCTCCCCTCCACGCACTCGATGCAATGTCACGAGGCGGCATTTATGACGTCGTTGGCGGCGGTTTCGCTCGCTACAGCACCGACAATAATTGGCTTGTCCCGCACTTTGA
>JABGOQ010000051.1 GCA_018645405.1 Anaerolineae bacterium
ACATCAATATCTCATTTGACCGTGCATATCGTTATGAAAAAGTTGCCGGGATTGTCGAATCGGTGCCCGGCATCGAGAGTGTGGAGGGGTGGATGATGCTCGGCGGTGAGATCATCTCGGCGGACGAAACGACCGCGAATGAACTTGCTCTCGTTGCCCCACCAGCGGATTCGACCCTGATTGAACCGATCCTGACCGAAGGGCGTTGGCTGACGCCCGGTGATGAAAACGCGATCGTGATCGGCAATCATCTGCTCAGTGTGCGCCCCGATTTGAAAGTTGGCGATACGATCAAGCTGAATATCCTCGACAGAGAATCCGAGTGGAAGATCGTGGGCATCTACAATATCCCCGGCAATGTTGTGCCACCTTTGGTCTATGTGAATTATGACTATTTGAGCCACGCGCTCAACGCAACAGGTGATGTTTACTCACTGCGTGTGATCACCAGTGAAAGAGATGAAGCAAAAGTTGCTGCCATTGGCACCCAATTGCAAACTTTGCTGGATGAAAAGCAGATCCAGGTCAGTAATATCGAGCTGGCGGCAGAATGGCGGCTTGCCCAAACCCAACAAACCGACGTGCTGGTCTATTTTATGCTTGTGATGGCAATTTTGACAGCCGTTGTCGGGGGCTTGGGGCTGATGAGCACGATGAGCATCAACACCCTCGAACGGACTCGTGAGATCGGCGTGATGCGTGCCATCGGTGCCTCGAACTTTGATATTCAAAAAATCGTCTTGGTCGAAGGCTTATTCATTGGCTTGCTCAGTTGGGGTGCTGGAATTCTTCTCTCTGCCCCGATCACCTCTGCGCTGGTCTACGGCGTGGGTGTGGCAATCTTCAAATCCCCGTTGAAATTCACCTTTGGCGTGGACGGAATTATGATCTGGCTCGCGATCACAGTGGCTTTGGCAATCCTGGCGAGTGCCATTCCCGCAAGGCGAGCTTCAAAGTTGACGGTGAGAGATACGTTGGCGTATGAGTAAAAAACTAAATAGTAAGTAAAGCTTAATAAAAAATGCCTGTAATATTATTACAGGCATTTTTTTGTGTCGAATGTTCCTTGTCTAGAAAATGAACCAAGAACCTAGCAGTTTGCAGTTCGCCTCCTACCCATATACAATTTTCAATTTACCCTATGCTTATTCTGCTATAAATATGTTCGCACATTAGAATTGAGAATTTGACTATTATGCAAGTATAAATTATATTTATCATCGTACTTCAAGTTGTCTATACAAATTTTCTATATAGGAGGAAGATCATGGCAAAGAGAGTTCAAACCACAATAGTTTCTGTGTTGCTGGTATTTGTGTTTTTAGCCGTAACTGCGTCAGGCGTAATAGCGGCCCCACCCCGGGATATTCATATTGAAGTAGATGAGATTCTTGGTACTAGTGGCGAAAATTTCAAAGCAGAAGGTTCTGCAGTTGACGATGGGATTTTGTGTGCGTCTGGAACAGTAGATGATATTAACATAGTGACATCTGGATCACAAAATGGAAAATTTTTAACTCTCCATGTGCTAAAGAAGTTTATATGCGATGATTTGAGTGGAACTTTTGACGTGCAGCTTGTCGTGAAACTAAATCTCACAACCAGAAATACTACAGCTAATTGGAAAGTTCTTAGTGGAACGGGCAACTACACACAGTTAAAAGGACATGGATCATTGGTAGGTACAACATTTGACCCTGGCGTAAGCATTTATGACGTATATGATGGCAAGATTCACTAATAAACAGGGGTAATCTCCCATCTCATTGAAACAAAATTAGATTTTTTCTGTAGAAAGTGTTTTTTGGTAATCACCATTAGCATGAACATATAATCCAACGTATTCAGTCCAGTACGGCTATTATTTTTTACTTCTCCATGTTTCTTATAAATAGGTAGGGTCTGCTTTGCGGACGTTATCCGATTTTCAGTAGGCTAATTAGTGTATAAGAATTAGAGCTATCTTAATAAAATTGCCTAGATAAAATATCTAGGTGGCCTTGAATATTCCCGTAAATATAACCATACTCCACGTGTAATTCACCGAATAGTTTATATTCTTCATTACGGTTTATTTTATTACCTGCTTTTTTCTTCTGAATCATATTATCAACCCATGTGAACAAATTGCTGTAGTCTTCAAATAATTTTTTTCTCAAATCAAGAAGCTCTTGGTTATAAATTAAATTGAAGTGAAGAAGAAGGCTGAGTGCATTTTCGTGTGCAGCATATCTTTTATCGTTGGTACTTAGAAAGCCTTGGTCTGATAACTTGAGCTTATCTTGCTGAACCATAATTGCTATATCTAAACAGTGGCTTACTGATTCATTAAGATATGCAAGGCATGTATAAATCTCTCTAGCGTGTTGATCAAAAATATTACGCTGCCTTTCTTGTTTTCGATCTTTGATTTCCCATTCTCGTTTTCTGTTATCTCTTTTTTCTTCAGTATCCAATTGAGAATAGTGTGCGCTAATCGCTCCGATTGATGAAACTATTAAAGTGAGTAACGCCCCAATTACTGCTGGAATAACCCAGGCAAATTTATCAGTGAGTAAAAGTTCCCATAATTCTGTCATAGTTTGGTTTCTCGTTTATTTATGATATGACTATTTATCTAAATTATTTATTCATCATCTGCCCACATAAGTGGGTGTAGTATCAGAAAATACATAAAGGATGCGCGGTTATCCGAGCAGGCCAATGCCTCTTCCAATAGTCTGTTGGAACAATTGATATAAGTGCCCGGCTGTGGCACTATCAACGGTCATATTTGTGACGATCCCTATTACGGTTGAAAGAGAGACGCCTTTCCAATCGAAGCGGTTTAAACGATCCAAAGCATTGCCAAGATAATCCAGTTTTTCTTTAATGAGTTCAAGATCATCTTTTACAGGATCCAGTTCTTCTCGAAGAATGTTCTCATACTGCAATAATGATTCCCGTATCTGATCTTTTTCTGCTTCTGTAAATTTTTTAGTATCTTCTTCAGCGAACGATTTGTGGGAAAGTGTTGGCGGGGCATCCTGCAATTCTTGCCACAGATCAGGCTCCACAAAACCGCTAGCTACTTTTTCTGCAGAAGATAGCCAAGAACTGAAATTTGCACAAACATCAGCTATGGAATTGTTTTTTATCCAAGAAGATAATGGATACCCATCAGATAAATACGTCCAGCAGCAGTATAGATCATCTTCTCCAATCCCAGCTTGCTGAACAATAAACTCAAGGGGGGACCCTGCGATGTTAATTTTAAATTGTTCCCCAACTGTTTTTGCTCTAAATAACGAGAGTTGAATATTGGAATTTTTCGCGATTTCCAGCAATGCGTTTTTATGAGAGTTGAAAAAACCACCAAAATCCTGAAGTTCCATAACCATACTCCTTATTCCAATGTGCTGTGGGATGGCTTTGTCTGCATCATTAATAGATGCGTGTGCCCAATCGCTTATATCCCTTCCTTACTATTTTTTGATAATCAATATTGTCGAAAGATTATTTCTTTTTGGGGATCCAAGTAAAATTCTTGAAATAATCGTCCCCCTGTGCAATTGCAAGGGTTTGAGTGCTTTTCGCTTCATGAAGGACCTTTTTAACACTTCCATATCTGCTATCACAAAGTGTGACACCAATCCTAATTGGATTTTGATTCTTGTAGCCTATACTCACCAGATTTTCATTCAATATTTTTTCCAAGCGTGTTGCGACCATTAGAGGGACATCTTCGTTAGCTATATTTTCGATCAAGATGTAAAAATTATCCTGATCAAAACTTGCGATAGTATCAGTGGGGCGTAAAGTACTTTTTAATGTTTCCACCAACTCGCGAAGGGTAGTTTCCCAAATCAAAATGTCCAATGAGTTCTTTTTGTTATGCTCTTGCATTAATATTAATCTAAATGAGAGTATCGCATAAAGATAATGATCGTTTTCTTTTGTTTGTATTAGTGAAGAAGCTAATCGATGCATAAAGAAAGATTGATTATATAGGCCCGTTTTTCTATCCCAAGGGTTTGGTCTTGTATGAGATTCTTGTGGAACACCAAAACGCCTTATAAAAAGAGATAATTGCTCAATGCTAACCGGTTTAGACAATATCAAGTCGGGTCCTGCTACTGAACCGACGGGGACATATGTGTGAGCTGTGATCACGAGTATTTTTGTTTGGTCTAATCGCTTGTCTTTGCGAATCCTTTTTAAAATCTCTCGTCCAGAACCCCCGGGGAGATTTAAGTCTAATATCACAATTTCTGGTTTACTTTTGGAAAGAAGGTCAATCGCATCTTTTTCACTAAGGGCAGTAGCTGTGCTATATCCAGCCATATCTACAACATGCCGAAATAGCGCAGCAACATCGCGATCATCTTCAATTATCAATACAAATGGTTTAGCCATAACCTATTACCCAATCCCTTTTCAATGGTTACAAATAAATAATTATTTCTCTAGTATAAGCTATATATCAAGCAAATTTGAGGGGTGAAATGTTCGCGCGCACCTTTCAAATAGCTCTCTGCATTATACAATATTTTAACAAATCCTCGGCAACAACTCCCCTGCGGGCAGATCAACTACTCGTGAGCCACCAATAGCCGTTTTTGCTACCACACGTCCTGCATGGCTTTCCACCACGCTACCGATAATCGCTGCATCTTTGCCATATTCATTTGCCTGCATCACATCGAGAACTTCATCTGCTACATCGGGCGCAACGATGGCAACCAATTTGCCTTCATTGGCAATATAAAAAGGGTCTAAACCGAGCATTTCGCAGGCGGCATTCACAGCGGTATCAACTGGCACTTTCGTCTCTTCAAACTCAATCCCCACTTTGGATACATCTGCCAATTCATTTAACACGGCTGAAAGCCCGCCGCGCGTTGCATCGCGCAGGCAGTGGATTTTTTTTGTTACTTCGAGCATTTCTGCAATCATTCCATGCAGGGGTGCGGTATCACTCATAATTTGACTTTCAAATTCCAGCCCTTCGCGTTTTGACATGATCGCCATACCGTGATCGCCCATCGTGCCGCTGACGATGATCACGTCATTGGGGCGGGCGTTTTTGGCCGCAATATCTATGCCTTTGGGAATCATTCCAAAACCAGATGTATTGATGAATATCCCGTCTCCGTGACCTTTATTGACTACTTTTGTATCCCCTGTCACGATTTGTACCCCCGCTTTTTTCGCTGCGCGCGCCATCGAAGTTACTACTGCGCCCAGCGTCTCCATTTCTAAGCCTTCTTCGAGAATGAATCCTACTGAGAGATAGCGTGGTTTTGCTCCACTCATGGCGATATCGTTGACTGTGCCGTTCACTGCCAAATCGCCAATATCGCCGCCGGGGAAGATGATCGGGCTAACGACAAAAGAATCGGTGCTGAAAGCCAAGCGTCCACCTGCGTTTAACGCACCAATGTCTAAGGCCGTCGAGTCGCCCATTTGCGCAAGCAAGTCGTTATGCAAGAGCGGCGCGAAGAGATGTCCAATTAAATCGTTCATCATCTTGCCGCCCGCACCGTGCCCCATCACAATTCGCGGGTAATTTTTTAGCGGGATGGGGCAAGTCCATCCATCAAAAATAGCATCCATAGCCCAATTGTACCTTGATTTTGTACATCAAATTCTATAAGATAAGAGCATGAAAAAAAATACGTAAAGGAAACTTAATGGACGCACTCCGAACCCTCTTTCGTATACTCAATAAATACTTCATGGTACCTGCTTTCAAAAGTGGGTTTGGCCCCTTTATGGGCAATCCTTTCTCCGGCTATATCATGGTGCTAAAAACTGTCGGGCATAAATCGGGATTGACGCGTTACGCCCCTGTCAACTATGCCATTCACGATGGGAGTATATATTGCCTTTCCGGGATGGGGAAAATAGCGCATTGGTATAAAAACCTGAGTGCAAATTCGCAAATTGAAGTGATCTTGCCATCAGGCACAGTTTCGGGGGAGGCGTTTACCATCACAGACGCAGATGAGCGGCTAAATATGATGCGCCAAATCTTGAAAAACAGCGGATTTGCAAGCTTTATGGCGGGTATCAATGCCTTCACCATTTCTGATGAAGGCTTGCTGGAAAAAGGCGAAGAAATGGTTGTCATCCGCATTGAACCAAACGGGATATTTGCGAGCGCGGTTGATCCTGGTGGAAAGCTCTGGCTTTGGTTGACGATCGCGTTCATCGTTGTACTTGTGTTTCTTTTGATCTAACCTAAAATGACAGAAAGGCTGCCTGTGAGAAATAAGTCAAATTATCGTCTTTTTGAAATTAGCAGTATCATCGTTTTTGTGATCATTACGATAATGCTTGTAATTTTCAACCCTGCAGAAGGCGTGAACGCAGTTGAAGAAAACCTTCCTGGCGTGGAGTTGGAAGCCTACGCCTATGCCATGCCGCATCGTGGCTGGGCACCGTTGACGGTCTATTTCAGTGCCTTTGGTAGCCAGCCGCAGTTGAGGGAAATCGCTAGCTACGAATGGGATTTGGATGGAAATGGTCTTTACGATACGGATGCCAGCACAAATGGGGGTTATGCCAGCTATACATACACGAAGCCGGGGGAATATCTCATCACCGTGCGCGTAACCGATGACACGGGGCGTTCATCCACCGCGCAGACGATGGTCACGGTGAAGCACCCCTCCTCGAGCAGTGTGGATTATTGGACGGTCTTTGATGATTCTCAGGTGCGAAAAGTGGAATTACAAATCACTCAAGCAAATTGGGATGCGATGTGGGAGCAACCCGAATTGAAAACCCGTGTCGAAGCGGATATTTTTCTTTTCGGTGATTTGGTTGAATCAGTTGCCGTCAGCATGAAGGGCAATGGCTCTTTGGGTGGCTCAGGGGAGAAGAAGTCATGGAAAATTGATACAGACCATTTCGTTGCCGAGCAAGAATATAAGAATTTGAAGCAGCTTCTTTTCCACAATAACTTTATGGATGCCTCGATGCTGCGTGAAAAGATGGGCTATGAGATGAGCGCCTTTGCAGGCGTTCCTGCCGGGCATACGGCCTATGTCGCGTTTTGGATAGATATTGTGGATGATGAAAACCCGTCTGAGTATTGGGGCGTGTATACGATGGTCGAGCGGCCTGATTCTAAATATGTGCGCAATCGCTTTGGAGATGATAATGGCACGGGAAATCTCTACAAGGCAGATGCGTGGTTCGAGCAGGGGGCTGCCGATCTAGCCTATTACGGAGGCGATATTGAAGGTTATCCAAAACCTCGGGGGGAAGTCGCATACGGTCTTCGTACCAATAAAGATGAAGCCGATTATAGCGACATCATCCAATTATGCTATGTAATTGATGGCATCCAATATGAATCTGAAGCAGTGTTTACGCAGGCTTTGGAGCAGGTCTTGAACGTGGATGGTTATCTGCGCTATACGGCAGTCTTGATGACGCATCAAAATTTGGATACTTATCAATATACGGGCAATAATTATTTTATTTATAACGACCTGACAACGGGCAAATTTGAGTTCGTAGCTTGGGACTTGAACAGTGCGTGGATGGGCAATCCTGAATTCCCGTTATATGGCGAAAAATGTTGTCAGGGACCGGTGCAGTGGGCGCCGCTTTATACAAAGGTTTTTCAGGTAGCGCGTTATCGTCAAGACTATGCCGCTTATGTAGATTTGCTAACTCGCTATTGGTTCAGTGATAATTATTTCCCCGCACGGGCGGCGTATTGGCAGGAGATGGTTTCTCCATATTTGGCCGGTGATAAAGCCTATGTCGGCGACTCGGCACTTTACTCTCTGGAGCAATTCACGAATGAACGCAATCAATTGGTGATTCTAACGAGCCAGCGCAGCCAGTATTTACAATCGTTGCTTTCGTCGGGGCAGTGGAGAACGATCATCCCTGAGCCAAATGTGGATTTGAATACGGAAGGCAATGTCAACGAAATACACTAAATTTTGGGATATAAAACCGCAACGTCCGTGATTTGGGTTTGGGTGCTGTTCCCAAACAGATTCTCGACGTGAAGGTTCGTGAAACTAAAAAACGCTGCATAATACAGGAGAAAAAATGAAAAAACTCAAACGAACTTTTCTCATCATTATTCTTTTGCTCTTATTTCTATTACCCACCATCGCCCTCGCACAAGGCAGCGGTTTCAGTGAAACTTTTGATGATTCCACCCTCCAAGAATGGGAAGCGCCGCATGGTGTGAGTGTCGAGAATGGTGTCCTGAAAATCAGCGATGGCGGATTCGCGCTCCACTTTGGCGATTGGTCAGAGATCACGCTGATGCTCAAATTCAAATTCTCCGGCGAAGGAGAAGGGGCGGTCAATTATTACTTCCGTGACGAGGGGCGTTATGGGTTTGTTTTCTCCGAAAATGTTCTTTATCTTGAAAAAGAGACCCCGCAAGGCATGGAAATGCTCGGCGATGCAAAAGCAGCCGTGCTTCAGCCCGATACATGGATCAATCTCAAAATTATCGTTAGTGATGGTCAGCATCAAATTTATCTAAATGATGAATTACAGGTCACCATTACAGACCCAAGCCCGCTTGAGACGGGCGCAGTCATGTTCAATTCACGCGGTCTGACGCTCGAATTTGACGACCTGAGTGTACAAGGTACCCCTGGCTTTGGCGCAATGCCCGAGGGCGAAGATTCCCCCGAAGGGGAAGAGTCACCAATGGAAGGTGAAGCCCCGCCCATCGTCGAAGGCGCACCAGAAGTCGGTGAAACGACTGCTCCAGCAACTGACACTACTCAACCCGCAACCACATCCCAAACAAAGGATAGTCTCATGCAAGAACTCTTCTCCAGCCAAGCCAACCCCACCGATCTGACCACCTTTCTCATCAATATGGTGCTGGCCGCTATCGCTGCCTTCATTCTTAGCCTCGTCTATATCCACTGGGGATCATCGCTCTCAAACCGCCGTAAATTCGCTGCCAATTTCATGCTGATGACTATCACGACCACCTTCATCATTCTTGTCGTTCGCTCCTCGGTTGCGCTCAGTTTGGGTTTGGTCGGTGCGCTCTCCATCGTCCGTTTCCGCACCGCCGTCAAAGAGCCAGAAGAGTTGGCCTATCTTTTTTTCGCCATCGGGATCGGAATCGGCTTGGGAGACAATCAACGATTGATCACTCTGCTAGCCTTAGTGATCGGAATTATCATCATCGGATTAAATAAGCTGCTCCGCCGCGCCGAAGCGGATGTGAACCTACACTTGTCCATTGCAAGTCAACAGCCTGCCAAAGTGGAGTTGGAACAGATCGAATCTGTCCTACGGCAGCATACCGCCAAAATGAAGCTCCTCCGCTTCGACGAAACAGCCGAGATGCTCGAAGCCGGATTCTTAATCGAATTTCGGGAGATGAGTCAATTAAACGAGACCAAGCAAGAATTACGAGCGCTTTCGGAGCAGATTGAAATCACCTTTATGGATAATAAGGGCGTTTGGTAGAAGAAGAAATCCAGTTCCTTAAAACTTCGTGCCCCTTCGTGTAACTTCGTGGATTCAAAAAAAATGAACAAACCTAAAATCCGAGAATACCGTTACGAGCGGAAATTCCGCGTCGAAGACCTCGATGTCGCTCAGGTGCGGATGCTCATCAAGCGGCATCCGAATATTTTTTACACGCCTTATCCGCCGCGCTATATCAACAATTTATATCTCGACGCGCCCAATATGGATAATTATCACGACAATATCGCTGGCGCGGCAGATCGACATAAGGTGCGCATCCGATGGTATGGCGATTTGCTGGGTGAAATCAAAAAGCCGGTATTGGAGTTCAAGGTCAAGGATGGTTTAGTTGGCGCAAAATACAGCTACCCTTTCCCCGCTTTTTCTTTTGATGCTGATTTCTCGCAAAAAGGTTTTCAAAAACTCATCGAAAATGCTGATCTGCCCAATGACGTTCGCTGGCAATTGCGGGGCATGAGCGTGGTTTTGTGCAATCGTTATTATCGTTGGTATTACGTCACGAAGGATGAAAAATATCGCGTCACGGTCGATAAAGAAATGCGTTATTACCATATCCGACAAGCTGGAAACCATTTCCGCCATTATTTTCTTGACCCCAAAGCCATTGTCGTGGAATTGAAATACGCCCGTGAATTAGACCCCTACGCTGATAGAATTTCAGGATTTTTCCCCTTTATTGTGACGAGAAACTCGAAATATATTACCGGTATTGAGCAGGTCTATTTATAGGAAAATCTTTCCATGCCCCGTAAAGCTGAATTCATTTCCTACAAGCCCAAAACAATTCTCAACAAACACAAACGTGCCGACCACTGGTTTTGGACGAGCTATACCGCTTATCCTTATAAAGGCTGCCAGCATGGTTGTCAGTTTTGTTATTGTCGTGAGCAGAAATTTTCTCCCTTTGATGATCCGAATGATTTTGCCTATACCATCCATGTCAAGGAGAATGCGCCACAGCTTTTGCGTAAGGCGATTGCGCGCGCGAAAACTGATTTGATCTTCACTGGCGATTACCAGCCTGCCGAAAAGAAATTTGAACTCTCCCGAAAAATGCTCGAAGTTTGCCTTGAGCGGAACTTCCCTGTCTTCATTCTTGAGCGTTCGCCCCTCATCCTGCGCGACCTTGACCTGCTGACCGAGATCAATTCAAAAGCTGTGGCTGCGACGGCCTTCAGCATTATCTCAATGCCCGATTCAGTGCATTATGATCGCATCCGCCAAATGGAGCATCTCGCTCCATCGCCAGAAAAACGCTTCGCCGCGATGGAAAAACTCGCGCTTGCTGGCATCCAGACCGGGGCTTGTATGATGCCCCTCCTGCCCGAACTTTGTGATACGGATGAAAATCTCGAATCGATCATCAAATGGACGGTCGATCACGGCGGGAGCTTTGTGCTTGCCTCGGGCTTGACTCTCTCAGACCAGCAGCGTACCTTCTTCTTTAATGTCCTTGCTGAACGTTTTCCTGACTTATTACCTGCTTACGAAAAATATTATCCAAGCGGAAAAAGTTATGGTGCAGTCGATGGGAACTGGCGCAGAAGGGCACTAAAGATACGCGAACTCTGTGAGAAGCACGGCATCAAAGACAGGATGCCACGCCCCATCATCTCTGGTGATAAGCGCGCCAAGAATAAACGCATCGTTGAGATTCTGGCAGATAAAGTCTACGTAATGGAATTGGAACTTGCTCCCAAGGATCGTATTTGGGCATATCGCAAAGCGGCATGGGCAATCGAAGATATGGAGCAAGACATAGCACTCTTTTATCGCACGATGGGATTGAAGGGTTTGCAAAAAATTGAGAATATGGATCAATCTTTGGCGAGGGAAGTGGAAAGTTTGTTGTCTGGTATGAATTAAGGCTTTGTACTGTATATTAAAAATGGAGGAGATAATCTGATGAAGAAAACTCGCGCCCTAAGTCTACTTATCATTTTGGCGTTTCTAGCTTTGGGGGGAACTTCATGCGCTCAACAGCCAGACCAATATCCCAGCGTATGGATCGATCATCCGCAAGATGGAGGTGTTTTTCCTGTTGGTGTACCTGTCACAGTAATATCTCATGCTTTTGCGCGCGCGGGAGTTGCAGAAGTGGTACTCTCAATTAACGGAGAACCTTATAGACGTGACGCACCGGCTGAAGCCGGACAGGATTTTGTTTCCCTCCAGCAAGATTGGGTTCCGGGCGAAGCGGGGATATATATTATTCAGGTTCAGGCTTATGATCGGCAAGGGCAGGTGGGGAATCCCGACAGTATTTCCATCGAAGCTAAAGGGGATACTCCAACGCAAATCCCAACACTGGTTGATACACCCCTCCCGCTTACAGCAACTCTTGTCCCGACAGAAACGCCTGTAGATACGGCGACACCTGTGCCGACAAATACCTTCCCCCCGCCTACATATACATTTACGCCTACCCTTCCGCCAGCCGATACAACATCACCTCCCGCGCCCTCACCTGCTGTCCCCGCAAGTGGATTGGAACTCACCTGCCGTTCAACACAAACTTTGGTTTGGTTGCCCGTGGATGATCCCAGCGGCATTACGGGATACTATGTGAAATTGGAGAGGGAAGCGACTCCGGGAAATTGGCAATCGGAGGGAGGGTATGGCCCTGTCACGGGCAAACAAGTGGATGCCAATGTTCAATGTGGCGGGGTCTATCGCTGGATGGTGCGTGCGCAGGATGGAGCCGGGAATTTCAGCAATTGGTCAGCGATCTCGTATTTTTCAGTCGCGATAAGTTGAGTAGGGGTTCGGGAGGATTAAGATGAATAGCAGAAATTACGCAGGAGAGGCAACTCTTGTTTCAGGCCGAAAAGCTAAAAGTAAATTACCGCTTATTCTTGGATGTTTGGGTGCCTTGGCTTTGCTTTTTTTGATTGTCATTGTAGGCGGATTTTTCTATATGACAACGAGCGCATCTGGGCAATCGGTAGTTTTCATTCGCGCGCCCCAAGATGGAGAAATACTTGAAGCCGATCAGCCTGTGCAGGTCAGCGCACTGGCGCGTGATGACCAAAAGATCACGCGCATTGAGCTTTGGGTGGACGGCGTGTTGATTGATGCGCAAGAGAGCAATACCCAAAGCGGGATTAATCCCTTCCCTTTACTGACGACTTGGTATCCGCAGGCTGGCGCGCATACGCTGATAGTGAGAGCCTTCAACGCTCGCGGAAATAGCTCTCAGGCTACCATTACTGTAGGTGCAACAGCCCTCGCTGATAGAGATTTGGATGGCATCGCGGATGATGCTGATATGTGTCCTGACCAACCCGGGAGCGAAGCAGCAGGTGGATGCCCCGACCGTGATTTTGACGGGGTCACTGACACAACAGACGCTTGTCCCGACGAAGCAGGTTTACCGCCAACAGGCTGCCCAACCCCCAGTGCAAGTGACCGCGACGGTGATGGCCTCCTCGATGCCGCAGATGCCTGCCCTGATGAAGTCGGCTCACCCCTTGCAGATGGCTGCCCCGACGCAGATGCCGACGGCGTGGCTGACGCCACAGATGCCTGCCCTACCGAGCCTGGCTCAGGTATTGATGGCTGCCCGGATGCAGATGGTGGCTTGCCCCCAGACCCAGCCCCGAGCGGCGACCCTCCTCCAATGCCTCGCCCGGGCGATGAGCCGCCCATTCCAGATGATGATGAAGAGCCTGAATCTCCGCTCTTCGAGGCATTCCCTCTTCCTGAACCTGATGAGCTTCCAGTTCAATTGGAAATCGAAGCTTATTCTCTCTACATAAGAGAGGCTGTTGAAAGAGCCTGGTGCTATGTTCAACTCGGTGATGAAGACCCTCGGCGTTACGATTTTGAACCAGAAGGTGAGCATATGTGGAATATCGCCGAAGAATTTGCAGGTGAGAACAGTGTGCATCTTCTACACGATCAGAACGAAGCACTCTCAATCTCTTTAAATTGTCTTGGCGCTAATGAAGGGGAAGAGCCAGTCGCAATGGAGGAGCTTGCTGCTGTCCATCCTCGGGAAGAATGGGATGGGCGCAGATTAGAAATGCGCCCGGAAACGGAAAATACAATTCAGGTTCGTTACCATATTTGTTCTCCTTCCTGTGGTGAAACAGTTTTGCAAACCCCACTCCTGGCACCTATCACATTAGGACCTACAGGAAATGGGCCCTATTTATTGCGTTGGAGATGGGAAGGCAATGAGAGCGAAATTGATGGGTTTTTATTTAGACGCACCTCAGATACTGGCGCAGAGGATAATATCTGGGTTTACGATCCCGGCGCACGCTCCCTTGATCTGGCAGACTATATGCCCTCATGTGGAGAAAGAATTGAGTTTTATGGGATCGTTTTTAGGCGCATTGATGGCATAAATATCTATTCGCCTCCCAGTAATACTGTCTCGTGGGCAGCCGACCCCTGCACCTACACCGCCAACGTGACCTTTACGACTTTGGATGTTCACAACCCACCCGCTGATGAGCAAGGGCTACATCAACCTGGTCCTATTTACGGAGAGTTTTGGGTCTCAAACGGAACTACCACAGAAATGCTCACCTTTGATGCCTGCTGGTGCTATTTTGGTCCCGGCTCTACGTTTTGGGGAACCTGCGAAGGATTGGAATTGCAAAGCGGCACATATTCCATCAACCGAGATATTTTTGGATGGATAGACAGAGCAAAAGCCAGTTGTCTTGGCGATGGCTGCAGAAGTAACTCCTTTCACGCGCCTTTTAGCTCATCCTTGCACATTCCTTTTGAAGATGGTGACGATCTGACCATTGGCGGTCGTGTCATGGATTGCGATGCAAGAAACGCGAATGATGTGGTCTTTGAGCAACAGGGAGGTATCAGGATCAATATAGATGATTTGGATTACCTGACAGTCCCACTTCCCTTCGGATTAAATGGTGACCACATCAACCTAAATAGTTTTATTCGAATGGGACGATGAAAAAAGTCGCGCTCCTGCTCTTGGCAACTCTGCCAATTTTTGCCTGCACCCTTAGACAGGCTCCGCCGGAACGCCCCCAGCCTGAGCCTGATACCGTTATGGATGAATTTGCCCAACCCGATACAAATCCCCTCCCCCGCTTGTGGGGGAGGGGCTAGGGGTGGGGGCAGTGGGTGGCAACGTCATCCACTCCTAGCTCTCACCTACCTCGGCGCATTTCGCCTCCCCGATGCTTCGGGCGGGTCAAATTGGGAGTACAGCGGTCATGGGCTGACACATCGTCCAGCCAGCGAGCAAGACTAAAACACGAGCGGATCACTCTTCGGGTTTGGGCATGACCAACAACTCCAAGTCTCTGAAATCAGCATCCCCGTGCGGACATCGAATATTTGGGCAGGAAACTATATTTCAATTTCGGGCAACATATCCAGGGATTTGAGTCTTCGCATGGCTCAGCGAGCCTGGATTTGGCAGCTATACCAATGTCAAATCAAAAAATGGCAGTGATCAGGGAGAGAAACCGCCATTTTTAAATCCTGGTCTTTTAAGAAGAAAGGCAGAATTCTACCAAAACCTATATTGACCAGAAAATATCTCCTTGATAAAGTTATCTTCACGTAAGTTTATATAGATTTTTGAGTTTAAAAGGGTATATGAATAAAAAAAATACAAATGATTGGCTTAGCTTAAGCGATGTCGCAAGGATGTTGGGAGTGCATTCCAGCACTGTGCGGGCATGGGCAGATCAGGGTGTCTTGCCTGTTTATCGTACCGAGGGAGGGCATCGCCGTTTTTTACAAGATGAAATTAATTTATGGATGCAAACATCCCGCCAGAAAAAGGAAGTAGATCCAGAGCGTGCCTTGCGGGATGTTCTTAAGCGAATCCGATTTAAAATTGGGGAAAATCAGCTCGAATCTGAAAAATGGTATCAGAAATTGGATAATGAAGCTCGTCTTAAATATCGAATGAGCGGTAAAAATCTTATGCAAAGCCTTGCAAGCTATCTCAGTGCTGAGGGTGAAGATGCCATTGCAGAAGCCCGATCTCTGGGCTACGAATATGCCTCACGCGGACGAAGATACGGCCTTAGCATTATTGATGCGACCTGTGCCTTTTTATTCTTTAGAAATGCGCTTTTAGAAGCGATGATCGCTGTTTACCTTGATGCGCGCGTTTCCGATACAGAATCATGGGGAGATATGCTCTCTCGCATCCATGCCTTTACAGATCAAACGATGCTTTCGTTGATGGAAACCTATCAAGCCTTTGAAAAGAATAATCGCTAAGAACTTTCATAAATTCATGCCCCGCTCATCAGAACGGGGCTTTTTGCTTTAACGGGTATAATCAACATATCTTAAATACGGAGTATCAAATGTCTCTTCTTGATCTGCCTTTTCTGCTTGAAACCCGTCGTAATCATGCCCTCGAACATGCTACGTTAAAGATCCTTTCTCCAAAATACCCTGCCCGCCCGCTGGGTGGACATTCTAACCCAACCGGATTTATGATCTTTGGGGATGTTCATACGGATGACCTCTGCGCTGCGGTAGATGAGGCCTTTGATCGTTTGCGCACGGGTGAAAATGACCTTGCCATTCATCCCGGTTGCGGAACCAACTACGCGACCTCGGGCTTGCTTGCCGGTTCTCTGGCTTGGTTCGGGCTTTCAGGTAAAGGTGCGTGGTATAAAAAACTCTGGCGCATCCCCTTCATTTTGCCTTTAGCGGTACTTGTTTGGGGGTTGAGCAAACCGCTGGGGCCCAAGTTGCAAGCTAAGGTCACGACCGAAGCGAATCTTGGGGAGATGGAAATTGTCTCGGTGCAGAAAATCCGCCCTTCTTTGCATCGTGTGATTACCAGATAATCCAATTATTACGCAAAACGCTATGGCTAAAAACACCTTACGCATCCTATATATCTACGGTGACGATGAGTTTGCTCTCGCGCAACGGCTTAAAAAAGTGAAATTGCGTGTAGATAAAGATGGGATGAATACCACCGAACTTGACGCGCGCACGATGAGAAAAGATGAGATAAATATGGCGGTCAATGCGATGCCATTTTTATCTGAGCGGCGATTGGTTTTTCTTGAAAAACCCTCGGGGGAATATAGAGGCAAAAATCAGCGCGCAGATTTCATCATGTTTTTAGAGAGTGTGCCAGAGACAACGGTTTTGGTGCTTCACGAAGAAATGGACGGCAAGAAAGCCTCCAAAAATTGGCTGGTGAAGTGGGCGCAAAAAACAAAAGAGATTGCGCGTGCTGAAGCATTTATGCTCCCGAAAGCGTGGGAAACCCGCGATTGGATTGCCCGCATCCAAAAGGAAGCCAAATCTCAGGGTGGTGAAATTGAAGGGCAAGCTGCCGCACGTTTGGCAGAGATGACGGGCACAAATACGCGCCAAGCCGCGCAAGAGATCACTAAATTGCTCACTTATGCCAATTTTGAACGCGCGATTACGCTCACAGATGTGGAGCTTTTAAGCGTGAATACCCCCCAAGGGGATATTTTTGAGCTGGTAGATGCACTCGGTAATGGCCGCGGTAAAGATGCGCAGGCGATGTTGCATCAGCTTTTGGACGAGCAAGATGCCTTCTCTATTTTCGGGATGGTTGTGCGCCAGTTTAGATTATTGCTTTTAGCACGTGAAGTGCTTGATAATCGCGGCAATATACAGGCGGAGTTGAAACAGCATCCCTTTGTGGCAAAGAAATTAGCGACGCAAGCGCGTCATTTTTCAATATCCACCCTTGAAGCGATATACAAACGATTATTGGTTATTGATGAAGAAGCAAAAACAGGCAGAGCCGCCCTGGATCTATCTTTAGATATGCTTGTAATGGAGTTAGCAGTGTAAGGAGGAAATCCACAGATTATACGGATTTTTTCAGCCTGAGAGTGCATGGCACATGTGTGATAGTTTGGAGAGGGGAACGAATTGCGTGAGCCGCCCGCCAATTTGGTGAACGCAACCCAACTTTACCCTGAAAAAACTGACTAAAAATCGCACCGCATCCCCAGAGCCGAAGGCGGGTCTGCTCTACGCGGGGTTGGGCAGACTGACTGGATAGAATCGTAACCTGTATACACAGCAACCAAGTTTTTTGGCAAAACTCTCTTCGGAGCAACCCCCACCAGAATTAGCACTGCACCGAAAAACCCAAAAGATTGCCACCGCCAGAACCGATCGCCATTTTTTGTAAATAAAAGCCTGAATTATTTTCAAGCCAATTTTCTACACACCTTTTTTGCAACATCGCCAAAAAAACTGAAGCGATAATTTAGCGAACATAATTATTTTACCCAGAAACTCTGAAAAAACCGGAGACTTTCACCAAACGAGACCCAATTTCTTGCACCCCTTCAAAAACTTTGACGAAAAATATCTACACCAGCCAACTGAACTCAAAAGATTGTAAAAAAACGAAACTTAGAAGAGAACATCTCAAAACATGATGAAATTTTGCAACTCAACTCCGCCAACGAGACCTAAAAAACACCGACTATCTTGAACTTTTGATAAATTTTGAACTCCACAAACCTATGAGCAAAAAAACATAAAAAAAGAATCTTTTTAATCTCTTTGCTGAAAAATGAAAGTCTGTATGCCCAACTAGGTGATAGGCGGAGTAAACCTCCGCCTAATACTACGTTTTGAATATTATGCTGCAAAAAACGAATCTAAACAGCCTTTTCTTAGTATTCTGCGTCAGAAAGCGCAGCATAATGTTAATTTCTAAGTATTATACGACATTTTATGTCGCCTAAATGACTCTGGGCGTCAAAATCATTTCCGGCTCAAGGTTATTTTACACCAACTTTTACCCACAAACGCTACCGATAATCTTCCCGCACAGGATAAAAAACATCCATAATTTCGCAGTCGGTCAACGCTTTTCCGCTATGTTTCACGTTAGCAGGAATTAGCGCAACCTTTCCTTTTTCGAGTAATTCTTTTTTGCCATCGAGCGTCATCTCAAACTTCCCCGCAACAACCACTGAAATCTGTTCTTGTGGGTGGGCGTGTTCGGGCAATTCTGCACCTGCTTCGATGCGCCAAAAGGATGCGGTCATATTTTCGGTGTGGGCAAATTTCCCGTGAAAGCCGGGCACGATCTCTTTTTCTGCCAGGGTTGAAAGGTCAAGAAAAGCCATTATTTCTCCTTCTTATGCGTTAGAATTTCCCTTATTCTAAACCACAAAGGATTATCCTATGAAAATTCGTTCCATCACTTATTTCTTCAACCCCGGATTTCCGCTGGACGATGCCAAACTCCGTGCCGCCGATGATTTTCTTCGCAAGGCAAAAACAGCCTACCAGAATGCGGGATACGAAGTCCAGACCACGCGTTTATCAACGCCTTCTTTCACCCAAATTTTGGGTAAAGATCAATTGGATAAAACGCCCGCGCTCGCGCATCAACTTGCTTCCGCTATGGAGAGAATGGATGCAGAGTACGCATCTCTCGGTCCTGCGCTCCCTAACTTTCCGCGTAGCTATGAGATTATCCCCGAAGCAGTTGCGGCGAGTGAAAATATCTTCTTTTCGGGAGAGATGGCATCCGCCAAAGACGGGATTTCGCTCAAAGCCATCAAAGCCTGCGCCGATGTAATTGTCAAATCTGCCACGATCGAAGCAAATGGATTTGCCAACTTGCGTTTCACTGCTCTTGCAAATGTCCCCGCTGGCGGGCCTTTTTTCCCTGCCGCGTACGCGTATCACGATAGTGATCAGCCAGCCTTCGCTCTCGCTCTCGAAGCCGCCGATTTAGCGGTAGATGCCTTCGGCGGACAGGGGACGGTGGACGGTGGACGGAAAAAGCTCATTGCAAGTTTTGAAACACATGGAAAGAAATTAACAAAAATCGCAGAATCTCTGAATCTCAACTTCTTGGGTCTCGACTTTTCTCTCGCCCCTTTCCCTGATGATGCAATCTCACTTGGCGGTGCGATGGAGAATTTTGGTGTTCCCAAAGTGGGGATGCACGGCTCACTCGCGGCGGCGGCTATTTTGGCAGAATCCATTCAAAAAGCAGACTTTTTGCACACCGGCTTTAACGGGATGATGATGCCCGTTCTCGAAGATTCGATTTTGGCAAAACGTGCCGCAGAAGGGAGTTTGACTGTCAAGGATTTGCTCCTCTATTCAGCCGTCTGTGGGACGGGCTTGGATACCGTCCCATTGGCAGGAGATGTATCAGCCGAGCAAATTGCTGCTTTATTGCTTGATCTCTCAGCCATGTCGCTTCGGTTGGCGAAACCGCTTACAGCACGGCTGATGCCAATTCCCGGCAAGCAAGCTGGAGACAAGAGCGAATTCGATTTTGCCTTTTTTGCAAATAGCCGCGTGATGAGGTTAGAATCCGAGGGGTTGCAAAATCCATTTGCGGGAGATGAGATCATCCAAATAGAAGCGCGTTAGAAGGGACCGTCATTTTTGCAGGTATAATCAGCGAAATTAATTATCCAAACGGAGGCTCTTTATGAAATTACCAGAATATGCTTATTTTAAAGGCGAGATTGTCCCCTACGCTGAGGCGAAAGTTGGGATTTTAACACACGCACTAAATTACGGGACAGGGGTTTTCGGTGGCGTGCGCGCCTATAAAAATGATGATAATGGCAAGCTATATCTTTTCCGCCCTTATGATCACTACAAACGCTTTTTGAATTCCTGCAAGATGATGCTAATGGATTTGGGTGAAACGCCAGAAAGCTTGACGCAGCATACGATTGATTTGGTCAAGAAAGGCGGCTTTAGCGAAGATGTTTATATTCGCCCTCTGGCCTATAAATCTTCTGAGATGATCGGGGTGAAATTGCATGATGTAGAGGCTGAATTTTCGATCGTGGCTTTGCCTTTTGGGAAATATGTTTCCAACGATACGAACGCCCATGTGACCGTCTCTTCATGGCGGCGTTTGGATGATAATGTTATCCCCGCGCGTGGCAAGATCAGTGGTGCGTATGCAAACTCGGCATTTATCAAAACGGATGCAGTACGCTCTGGATTTGATGAAGCTCTCGTATTGACGCAATCTGGGCACCTTTCAGAAGGAAGCGCAGAGAATGTCTTTATGGTGCGGGATGGTGTTTTGTATACTCCTGCTGTTTATGAAAATATTCTTGAAGGGATCACGCGCCGCTCTATTATGGAACTTGCTGCCAAAGAACTGGGCATGGAAGTTATCGAGCGTCCGATTGACCGCACAGAGATCTATATCTGTGATGAATTTTTCATGACGGGAACAGCCGCCCAAGTAACCGCGATCACAAAAGTGGATCATCGCCCGGTTGGTGATGGGCTTATGGGACCTGTCGCGGCGAAATTGCGCGAGCTATTCTTCGATATTCTGCGTGGGAAGAATGAGAAATATGCAGCTTGGAATCTAGAGATTTAAAATTCGGGGATTAGTTATCAGGAATCAGGAAAAGAAAAAATCTCCCCTTCCTCTGAAAGGAAGGGGAGATTTGCGTTAATAATTGTATACCCTGTTTTCTTTTAGCGCACTTTCGTAAAGCGTATCAGGGTCAGATTTGTTTCACATTCTCCTGATGTGCTAAAGCGGACTTCGTCCGAGAGGGGTAAGCCAGCCTGGTCGAAGAGACGAATATATAAAGTATTATCTGATGGGAGTGGGGCATCTCCCAATACAAATTCAAAACCAGATTTTCCATACGCCGGACTAACGCCCGCAACGGTCGTCTGATCAACGGTGCTGCCAACCAATGATCCTTGAATGCGTACCACAACGCCCAAGATAGGGCTTTTATCTGCATCTTCTACTGTTCCGCCAACACCGAGCCAATTGCAACTGGTATCAGAGTGCATAACAGTGCTGCTTATCTGCTGAATATTTGCCTCAAAGGGCATCTGCGGAGTTGCGGTTGCGGTGGGTGGCTCTGGGGTAAATGTTTCAGTGAAAAGCACTAATGGGGTAGTTGAAGGAATCGGTGTAAAAGTAGACCGAGAAGTTGGCGTAATAGATGGTTGAATAGTGGGAGTTTCTGTCCACAACTCATTTAATCCCAAGGGGGTATTTGTTGGAGAGGGGATGATCACTGGTGGGACAGGTGTATTAGGGGATAATGGATTCATCGCTGTATAAGGGTTAACAAATACCAGCAAAAAATATGCGCCCAAACAAGCAGCTGCAATCAAAAGAAGGATCGAGAAAATATCCAACATATCAATGCTGAAACTTTTCTTTTCCTCTTCTACTTCTTCAAAACTATCATCGGTGTAATCAAAATCTGCCATAAGTAATTCTCCATCCTGTTAGGGATTTGTACTCTTTTAGAGTAGGATGTTTTTTGCTAGCATCGTCAAAAAAATCTCATTCAAAGGATAAAAAACCGAGTATCTTTAATTTACTCTCTCTATTTTACTCGCTTCACGTGCATTTTGCAGCCAATTATGTAAGGCTTCTTCTTGTATCGCCAACAACGCATCAGGTGAAAATGGTCGGCTTGCTTCATATTCCAAGACCATAATAATATGAAAACCAACTTCTGTCTCTATAATTTCACTTGGTTGCCCAATCTCCAACGAGAAGGCAGCATCTTCGATGCTCTGCTCAAGCAAATAATTTCGTGGAAACCAGCCTAACTCGCCATTGGTGTTTGGGTCATAAGCCGCGGCCAAATCGTCAAAACTAACGCCAGCTTCTAATCTCGCTTGGATTTCTTCAGCCGTTTCCCGATTATAGAGCAAAATCTGCTGGGCGTGTACCTGCTCGGCAGTACTGGGGAGATCTGCAAGGATATTGTCACGCATCCACGCCGCTGAAATCGCTTTTTGGAGGGATGAAGCAAGCGATTCGCTCGTGTAGTTGTGGCTTGCCAGCCAAGTGGATAGATTTTCCTCGCCCCCAATATCTACCGCTAAAGCCTCGATCCGAGCTTCTACCTCGGCATCCGTGATCGTGAATCCATCTTCGTGTGCGGCTTGGGCTAAAAGTATTTGGTCAATTAAATCATTCAGAACGCGTTCTTCTGCTTCTTTAACTGAAACCGTTTTTCCCAAAGCCTCTTGTGCCTGTTGAAAACGGATTAGCTCGGCGTTGAATTCAGCGAGAGAAATTACATCGCCATTCACAGTCGCCGCGGCGGGAATCGCTGTCGCGGTGGGCGGGGCGGATGTTTGGGTAGCAGGAGCAAGTGTAGGGTCAGGTGCACTCTCAGCCTGTCCACACGCGGCTAAGATGGGGAGTAAAAGTAAAGCTAAAAAACGGAAGTAAGTTCGGGTATCCAAGAGAAAATTTGTCCTTAAGGCCCGAAAGGTTTCCGAAGAATTTTGCGAAAATTATGATTTCGGGGAAGAAAAGAATATTTTGTAGACCAAGACCTAAATAAAACCTTTCGGGCCTGGCATTTCGGTTTGAGATTATACCGTAAAGCAAAAACCCCGTTCATTTACGAACGGGGTTTTTGAAATCGTTTTATATTCGGCTTACATCATGCCGGGCATACCGCCCATGCCACCAGGAGGCATAGCGGGAGCGGCAGAGGCTTCGCTAGGAACATCGGTGATGAGTGCCTCGGTGGTGAGGATCATCGCGGCGATGGAGGCGGCATTTTCGAGTGCGCCACGGGTTACTTTGGCGGGGTCAATAACACCGGCTTCGATCATGTCTACATATTCTTCGGTGAGGACATTGTAGCCAATTTTGCTATCTTCTTCACGTTGAACATTGGCAACGATGACGGCGCCATCTTTGCCTGCGTTTTCAGCAATTTTGTGCATAGGAACGGTGAGTGCTTTCTCAACGATATTGATGCCGGTTTGTTCGTCATCGTTATCGCCGGAGAGACCTTCGAGGCCGACCATAGCATTGAGAAGGGCAACACCGCCACCGGGGACGATACCTTCTTCTACTGCGGCGCGAGTTGCGGAGAGTGCGTCTTCAACGCGGTGTTTCTTTTCTTTGAGTTCGGTTTCGGTTGCGGCACCCACACGGATGATAGCAACGCCACCGGAAAGTTTAGCAAGGCGTTCTTGGAGTTTTTCGCTGTCGTAGTCGCTGGTGCTTCTTTCGATTTCAACACGAATTTGCTCAACACGACCTTTAATTTGGTCTGCATCGCCTTTGCCGCTAACGATAACGGTGTTTTCTTTATCGGAGGAAACTTTTTCTGCCTGACCGAGGTCATCAACAGTTGCGGTTTCGAGGCTTCCGCCAGTCTCTTCGGCAATCACTGTACCGCCGGTGAGAATAGCAATATCGTTCATCATCGCTTTGCGGCGATCGCCAAATCCTGGGGCTTTGATAGCCAAAACATTGAGCATACCGCGCAATTTGTTGAGTACGAGGGTGGCGAGAGCTTCGCCATCAATGTCTTCAGCGAGAATTACGAGGTCGCGTTTGCCAGTTTGGATTAGTTTTTCGAGCAAAGGTACCAAATCTTGAGCAGAAGAAATCTTCTTTTCGTGGATGAGGATATAGGGGTTTTCAATCACGGCTTCCATGCTGTCAGAATCGGTGATGAAATAAGGGGAAAGGTAGCCACGATCGAATTGCATACCTTCTACATATTCGGTCTCGAACTGCAAACCTTTGGATTCTTCAACGGTGATAACGCCGTCGTTACCAACTTTGTCCATTACGTCTGCGATCAATTCGCCAATCATGCGGTCTTGCGCAGAGATGGATGCAACATTAGCAATCGCTTCTCGGCTGGTAACTTCAACAGCCAATTCGCTGATTTTTTCTGCAACAGCGTGGGATGCTTTTTGGATGCCACCTTTGAGGAGCATTGCGTTAGAGCCAGCGGCGAGGGTTTTCAAACCTTCGGTGACAATGGCGTGCGCCAAAACGGTGGATGTGGTTGTGCCGTCACCAGCGATATCGTTGGTTTTGGTGGCGGCTTCTTTAAGAAGCTGTGCGCCCATATTTTGGTAAGGGTCTTCGAGTTCGATTTCTTTGGCAACCGTCACGCCATCATGGGTGATGGTAGGGGAGCCGAAGCTACGATCGAGAGCAACATTACGACCTTTAGGGCCGAGTGTAGTTGCGACTGCATTTGCGAGTACGTCCATGCCTTCTTTAAGGCTACGACGTGCTTCTTCGCCGAATAAAAGTTGTTTTGCCATTGGTAGAGCCTCCAAATATATTGAATTAGTTTTCGATTATTGCGAGAATTTCATCCTCGCGGAGAATAAGTAAATCTTTGCCTTCATGCTTCAACGATGAGCCGCCATAGCGAGCGAATAAAATTTCATCGCCAACTACCACATCCATCGTTATCCTTTCGCCACTCGTAGCGCGTAAGCCGGGGCCTACAGCAAGCACAAATCCCCGTTGGGGCTCATCCTTCGCCGTTTCGGGCAAAGCAATTCCGCCAGCAGAGAGATCGTCCTTGATTGATTCCACGATAATGCGGTCGCCAAGTGGTTTTAAGGTTTTAGCCATCGAGCAAAAATATCCTTATACAAAATTTTAGCACCCTAAGCATCAAGGTGCTAATTTCGTCCCAAATGATACTTGCCCCCTTAATCAACGTCAAGGGATGTTAATAGACTCTTATAAAGTTCTGATATTTTTGAAGCGTAGAAAGACACTCGGTTTTTTCTTTTACAAATGAAGTCTCGTTTGAAAACAGTGCTGATGCAAAGAACGGTCTCAATAGCCAGATAAAAACCGAGTGTCTGCTTGAATAGGATAAATTAGCTTGCCCCCGTTAAATCAGCGGATGCGTGAGCGAAACACTTTTTCCCGTTTAATGAGCATCGTAAAACGCGCGTGATTTGGGCTTGGTTGCCCTTAAAAAAGTAAGTCACGCTACAAGCGTGACCTACTGATTTTCACTAAATCCCCTTTACTGAATACTGAGAACAGCTACTCACCCTTCCCGAAGACAACTACATAATAGCCGAAATCTTCAAAGAAAGCGTAGCCAATCCCGATTTCGACATATTCTGTGCTGACGAGATTCTCATCATGCACTGGCTCTTCGGTATCCAATCTCCACCATTCTTTTACTTCTTCAGGTGTAAGAGGCGGGTTGCTCCCATATACATTTTCTGTGACAAGAGCGGTGTAGCCCGCCGCAGTGGCACGCGTTTCTGGCGTAGAGCCATCTGAGCCTGTATGCACAAAGAGATTATTACAAGCTATATCTTCTGCATGTGCTTGAGCAGCATTCGACAATTCTTCGTTCCAGTCATATAAAGGCACACCGCTTTCTACTCGATAGGTATTTATGGCGGAAAAAACGCCGTCCCTTCGTGTTCCTTCGAGTATGAAATTGCACGCTTTGTTTTCCTCACCTCCATCAGATGAAGCGGTGGGTTCGACGACCACGTCAGTTCCAGAATCAACGGCGTTAAAAAGTAACCATAAACGGGAATCGCCTTCAATCTCCATTGCCAAACCAAGCGGGTTTTGAATGACAAAATTACCGCGATAAAATCCAGCCGCGCCCGGGGCAGTCAACTCAACCGAAACATCTGCGGTCTGGCCCGGATTTGTACGGGGCAAGGGGGATAATTCAGGCGCACCAAAAGAACCTTCTGAGTAATGCGTTACTGAATACCCTTCCCACCAGATACACGTGCCTGTATTTTGAACGCGCCATGTTTTTGTGAAAGTTTCCCCGATATTAACTTCACTATTATCAGGGATGGTTACATCGCTGACAAACTTCGCTGCATTGGTGCAATCGGCGGCGTTCTCTGGAGGTGCTAAAGTGGCTGTAGCCACAGGCTCTGGTGTATCTTCTGGTATCGGGGTCTCTGTTGGGGGGAGAGTTTCTGTTGCGGTCGGGGCTTCTATTGTCGGTGAAGCTGTTGGTGAGTCGGTATTTGGGGGCGTCTGCGTTCCACAGGCAGAAAGAATGCTTGCTGTGAGAATAATCAGTGAAAGTATTTTAGTAGACATGTTCTTCTCCTTATGATAGCTAATTCTATTATTCAGAAAAGTGATGCGAATTACGGGTGGATTTCCTCAATTGCTTCCAACGACAAGCACTTCTACCTTGCCGATCTCTGCCAATTCTTTGGCAAAACCCGATAAATTATCTGTATTCGGACATCTATAGCGGATTTTACCAGAAATTTCACATCCAAAACGTGGAAGAGATTAGGTGCGCATCTGCTTTTAACGTTAGGGCAATATCTTTTATAGCTGTTTTTTCACCCCTGATAACGCAGGGTATTGAGAAGTTTGCTTTGCTCAGTGGAGAATCTGTTCATTTAACGGTAGCAGGCACACGTTCTCGTGCGGTGCGGTTATTAATCCACTACCCTTTTTTATGACCGATCTGAGCACCGCCAAAAATAAGCTAAAATTATGGGAATCTTCGGGATGATTTCACAAATGAAAATTTAAGGAAATATAAATGGAAGTAGTTAGCAAAGAGAGCAAAAACAACAAAAAATTCGGTATGTTTGCAGGGGTCTTTACACCCACTGTTCTCACCATTTTGGGCGCAATTATGTATTTGCGTACTGGCTGGGTGGTCGGAAATGCCGGCTTTGGGGGCGCAGTTCTTATTATTTTGTTGGCACACGTCATCACCGTTAGCACGGGTTTGGCGGTTTCTTCTGTGGTCACCAATACGCGTGTTGGGGCGGGTGGCGCATTCGCCATCATCTCCCAATCGCTGGGGCTAGAAGTCGGGGGTAGTGTTGGCATACCGCTCTTTTTGGCGCAAGGAATCTCTATTGCCCTCTATGTTCTCGCCTTTACCGAATCTTGGCTACGGATTTTCCCCATGCATCCCGAAGCCCTTGTCGCATTCCTGACCTTCATCGCCGTCTTTGGGATTGTCTATGTCAGCGCACAATTTGCCTCCAAAACCCAATTCATTATTTTGGGGATTGTAGGATTTTCCCTCTTCTCCGTTCTCTTAACCTCTTTCCCTATTATGGGAAATATGGGATTAACCGAAACGCCCGTGTTTTGGGGTGGCTTCCGCGCCGCAAACTTTTGGGAGACTTTTGCAGTTTTCTTCCCCGCAGTAACAGGAATCATGGTCGGCATCAGCATGAGCGGTTCCCTACGCAAACCCCGAAAAGATATCCCTGTTGGCACGATGAGCGCAATTGGGCTGACACTTTTTGTTTACCTGGCATTAGCTTATTGGCTCTCTCGCATTGCCACACCCGAAGAATTAATAAATAATACAACCCTAATGGTAGATAAAGCCTTCTGGGACTGGGCAATTTTAGCTGGGATGCTGGGGGCAACTTTCTCCTCCGCATTGGGGTCATTAGTAGCCGCACCGCGCGTCATGCAGGCTCTTGCTCTGCACCAAATTATCCCCTTTAGTAAATTTTTCTCAAAAGAATCAGAAGATGGCGAACCACGTCAGGCGATGTTCTTTGCAGGGGGTGTTGGCTTTGTCGCTCTTTTAATCGCTCTCGCAGGCGGCGGTTTAGATGCGATTGCAGGCGTAATCACCATGTTCTTCCTCATCACCTACAGCATGTTAAATGTAGTCGTTCTGATCGAGCAAACCCTCGATACGGTTAGTTTTCGCCCCACTTTTAGCGTCCCGCGCATAGTGCCTTTTATCGGTGCATTAAGTTCTACTTTTGTAATGTTCCTCATCAATCCTGTGTTCAGTTTGATAGCAATTATTTTGGTTTTAGCCCTCTACGCGTATCTAACCCGCCGACACCTCGCCAGTCTTGATAGCGATGTGCGAAGTGGCCTCTTTGAATCAATGGCAGAATGGGCAGTCAAACGCACCCGCCAAATGCAAGCTGCGCGCGAACGAACTTGGAAGCCTGTTGTTCTCGCCCCTTTTCGCTCGGCAAATACACTTTCGGGCAGCTATCGTTTTTTGAAAGCCCTTACCTACCCAAAGGGAACGGTGCGTGCTTTAGGGATTTATACAAATGGCAATAAAGAGGCGTTAGAAGGGCTGGATTTGCTCACAAAAGCCTTTGTTGATGATGGCATTTACGCCAACGCAACCCTGCTTGAAGAAGATGATTTTGTTAATGGCGTGCGGATGACAACCCAGATTTTGCGCAATACTTTTTTTCGCCCTAATATCTTATTTTTGCATCTGCGCCCTGATAGTGATTTAGACGAACTACAAGATTTAATAGATAAAACCGCCGCCTACCAAATGGGCGTTGCGCTCTTGGCACGCCATCATATTATTGAATTGGGACGCGAGCAAATCATCCACGTTTGGGTTTCTAATCAGGGACCCGATTGGGAACATGATTTGCATCAGAGCAATTTAGATCTAGCCATTTTGCTTGCCTATCAACTCGCCCAAAATTGGGACGCCCGCATCACCCTAAATATGTCTGTCCCAGACGAAGAAACCAAAGAAAAAGCAAGCGAATTTCTCGCGCAACTAATCAGCTTGGCGCGTTTGCCAAAAGAAACGAAATTTTCTGTTGTAGCCTTGCCCTTTGACGAGACATTGGCCCAAACTCCCCATGCAGATTTGACCATCTTTGGTTTATCCAGAGAGCCTAATTTGAAATTTGTAAAGAAGCTATCACAGGAAATGAAAGGGTCTTGCATTTTTATTCGTGGCTCTGGTGAGGAAAGCATTTTGGCTTAGCGGTTTGGCTTGTTCTCCTTTTCTTAGGCAATTCCAAAATTCAAATTTTCCAAAAAAAAATACTAAAAACCTTCTAGCAATGCTCCGCATTGCGGCGTAGAAGTCCCCCAACGCAGAGCATTGGGGATAGGTCTGGAGAATTATTTATTTGGAACCTCCTCCTTATTCCCCCAAAGACTGGCAAATAGCCTCGCCAGCCTGAACAATGCCCATAATATCACGGTCATTGCTGTAGACGGCTCTAACTTCTCCCATCACTGTCATTGCTTCTTCGCAATAATTCTCCTGTGGGCGGCTGAGCGCGGAGAGAACAGAGCCATAAGTATAATAATAAACAACCGTATTCCCCGAAAGATCTAAGCCAATTACTTCAGAGGGTTCATCATTAGGCCCGCATCCACCGCGCCCGTCACATGATTCTTCTGCCGTACAACCGCGGATTGCGCATTTAAACGCTGGAATCGATCCCTCGTAATTGCGCGATTTAAAGTAGACAATGCCCAATTGCCCGTAAATATCAGGGTTGGCAGGGTCAATCTCGAGAGCTTTTTGGACGTTTCGCGCGGCAACGAAATATTCACCTTCTTGGGAATAAGTTTTAGCAATTGAAAGATAGGGGATAGGATCTTCGATACCTAATTGCTCATTCAGGCGGGCAGCTTTGGCAAAATATTCCAATGAGCTTTCGTAGAGTTGTGTGCGTGTTGCATCATTATTGCTACCAAAAGCAAGTCGACGATAATTTGCTCCGGCGCGGAGGTGGAGAAAGGTCAGATTTGGGGAAATGGCTATAGCCTTATCGTATTCCTGAATGGCTTGGTTATATTGTCCCAAGGATTCAAGCACATAGGCATAAATGCGGTGAACATCCATCAGGGTATTATCTTTTTCGACTGCCTGAAGGATATATTGCTCCGCTTGCCCCCATTTTTGTTCATCGACGAGAATTTCGGCGTAAAATGCAAGAGCGAGGGTGTTCTGGTTATCCAATTGGAGCGCGCGGACAGCTTCTTGCTCAGCTTCGAGTAGATAATCGGCGGCTTGTTCTTCGCCAAAGATGATGCTGTTTGCATTCCAGTTCAACACAAATGCTCGGGTGGCGTGAACTGCACTATCATCTGGAGCCAGCTCTGCTGCTTTGTTAATGGAAGCAAGCCCCTCTTGGAGTCTGTCCCGTTGTTGATCATCCGTTGTGAGTTGAGCGGATGAGTAAATCTGAATCCGTGCCAGCTTTGACCAGACTTCTGCATCGGTGGGGTCAACGCGCGTTGCTTCCTGATAGGCGGTGATGGCGGCATCCAGTTTGCCTGCTTCAAATTGAGCATCGCCTTCAAGCGCATAAGATTGTGCGACGCGTGTAGGCGTAGGCGTAGGTGTGAATGGACGCGTGATATTCCCCTGCTCAATCTGACGAATGAGCCAAACACCACCCATGATGAGAATCAGCAAAATGAAAAGGCGATAGGGGTTTGTAGATGGTTTGCGAAAGAAAATATCGGATTGGCGTTTCATGCTTCTGGAGTGGGCGTATCTTCTGCCGTTGGTGTTGGGATGATTTCTTCTGTGGCAGTGGGAGGCGCATCAAGGTTTTCCTGACAGATGCGAATTGCCTCGTTAGCGTTATAGACAGCTAGTTCGTTGCTGGGAATTGTGCCAATAATCTGCTGTGAAATTTGAAGAGATTCGCCGCACTGATTGAGACGGGCAAGAACGAGTGCGTAGGTAAAATAATATTCTGCTGTGCGGATTTTAGTATCGAGGGGGAGCGGTTCTATAGTTAGGTCTTCGCCGAGGTTGCCACCATAAATAGCAAGTGAGAGTTCTTGTGTAGCTTCAGGCCATTGGAAATTGTGATAATACATAATACCCAAACTACCGTGCGCGCTGCCATCGGCCGGATTATCTTTGACTGCTTGTTCACCATATTGGACAGCTTTTGCGTATTCGCCAATTGTCGAATATGTGCGTGAGATGAAGAGGTCGGGCAAAGGGTCGGCAGGGTTAAGGGCATTCGCTTTGGTAAATTCTTCTACCGCTTTATCGTAAACGAGCAGAGCGCGATAATTCCGTCCCAGTGCCAAATGCAGATCAGGGATATTTTCGTTGAGATTAATAGCGGCTTCATACTCACGGATCGCTTCTTCGTAGTTGCCAGTGCTTTCAAGTACATAGGCGCGAGCGCGGTGTGCTTCCATCAGATTTGGGGCAAGGCTGAGGGCAACGCGAGATTCCTCGGCTGCTAATTCTATTGCATCAAGGGGACCTGTGCCTGTGCTGAAAGTGTCTGCCAAAATTTCAGCATAATAAGCATGGGCATAGGCATTATTGGGGTCAAGCTCAAGAGCACGTTTGATCGCGGCTTCGGCGGCGAGATATTCTCCGAGAAAATCAAGTGACCAAGCTCGAACGGCATGTGCCATTGAGTTATTTGGATTGAGCAGCAAAGCATTTTCTGCGCTGGCTTGGGCTTCTTCGTATTGACCAATAAAGACCTGTACACGTGCCATCGCTATATAGGCAGAGGGATCATCGGGACGAGAGCGAATCGCTTCTTCGTAAGCGGTAATTGATTGCAAGAGTTTTCCTTGCTCAAAAAGCTCTTCCGCTTCAGAGATCAGGGATTCAGGCATGCGGGTGGGGGTGGGGGTATCGACAAAAGGAGTCAGGATTTCTGGCGCAACATAGCGATTAAAATACGTTACAGCAAAAATTGCTATAATCAAAACTATGACCCAAAACCAATTAATTCGCTTGCGACGTCGTCGCATAGACCATTTATTTCTTTTTAAATACATGGTTGCATCTTACCATTGGGGAGGGATGCACGCAAGAAGTGAACTACTAAAATGAAGGGAATATACTGTATACTTATTCTCAATATAAAAACTCTAAAAGGAGAAAAAAATGCGATTTATAATTTTTCTATTTGGCATACTCGCGGGATGGTTTTTAAAAGAAGTAGATTGGGAAAAATGGCTTGAAAAAATGCAAACCTCTCCCTCTTCTGCCCCTCAAAAGAAAATAGAAGTGAAAGCATCATCAAAAAAAACTGATGAAGTCTTCTCCGACCCACTAGAGAAAATCAAAGGAATTGGCCCTGCCATAAAAGGCAAACTCAACGCCGGCGGTGTCTTCACTTTTGCTCAACTTGGTGCGCTCACGCCACAAGAACTCGAAGAAATTGTTGGTGCAAGCATCAGGCGCATTACCAACGAAGAAGAAATTATCAACCAAGCCAAAAAACTCGCTGCGTAGCAAAATGCAATTTGATGTCTTTACCCTCCTTCCCGAAGTTTTTCCAGCTTATCTCAACAGCAGTATTTTAAAACGTGCCCAACAGAACGGGCACCTTAGTGTGGATATTCATAATATCCGTGATTGGACGCACGACAAACACAACGTCACTGATGATACTCCCTATGGCGGCGGTGGCGGGATGATTATGAAACCCGAGCCAGTTTTTGAAGCAATAGAAGATGTGATCGGCTCACCGCCCACGCGCCCAGTCATTTTGCTGACTCCCCAAGGGCGCCTCTTCACACAGGATGTGGCGGATGAACTCGCCCGAGACGCACGTGACCTTGGGCTTGCTCTCCTTTGTGGACGTTATGAGGGGCTCGATGAGCGAATCCGTACCCACCTCGTCACCGACGAGATTTCCATTGGAGATTATGTCCTCACTGGCGGAGAACTGCCTGCCATGATTCTGATTGACGCGTTAGCGCGTTTAATCCCCGGTGTGCTCGGCGACGAAAATGGCGCGGCAAACGATTCTCATGCCTCAGGTCTTCTCGAAGGCCCCCACTACACCCGCCCCAACGAGTTTCGTGGCTGGGAAGTCCCTGCTGTCTTACGCTCTGGTGATCACGGCAAAGTGGATCAATGGCGACGTGAGCAAGCCCTCCTCCGCACCCTTGAGCGCAGACCAGAAATGCTGAAAAAGATCGAACTTAGCGAAAAAGACCGAGAATTTTTAGAAACCTTAAACTTTCAACCTTAACCTTCAACTTAAAAAACGGAGAAAATATGAAATTCAGATACGGCAAAATCTTCCTGCTCGGCTTTGGCTTTTTCGGCGTCAGTGTTGTCTGGGGCGTTTATAACGCTTTCGTACCCATTTTTCTCTCCGAAAAATTTCACCTTGCCCCAGCGTGGATCGGATTCTTCATGACTCTCGATAATATCGCCGCGCTCTTTATCCAGCCGAGCGTTGGTGCGTGGTCAGACAGATTGCGGTCAAAAATTGGACGTCGGATGCCCTTCATTCTCGTTGGCGCACCCATCTCCGCAGCTGCCTTTGGGTGGATTCCGCTGGCATCTATCCTCCCCCTCTTCGTTGCTGGAACGACCACGCTTCTCTTAAGTATGGCACTCTGGCGCACGCCCGTTGTCGCATTAATGCCAGATATCACACCATCGCCCTATAGATCGCAAGCGAATGGCATCATCAACTTTATGGGCGGAATCGGCGCAATTTTCTCCTTCTTGGGTGGTGCGGCCCTCTATGAAATGAATCCCGCTTTCCCCTTTTGGATGGGTTCAGGATTAGTACTTCTCTCTGCTTTGATGGTCTTCCTCTTCATTAAGGAACCGAAGGAATATGTAGAAAGCGAAGAACAGCCTGGTTTGATTGCCAGCCTGAAAGAAGTTTGGGCAGATAACGATAAAAGTGCCATACGGCTTTTCGCGGCGATTTTATTCTGGTTTGTGGGCTACAATGCCATTGAGGCCTTTTTTACCCTATATGCAAAACACCATTTGGGGATGACACCTGCCGACGGGACGCGCCTACTAGGGCATCTCTCCCTTTTCTTCGTTCTATCCGCTTTGATTGCTGGATTTGTGGGCGGCAAGCTCGGACGACGAAACACCATTTTGGCTGGGATACTCATCTTGGGCAGCATCTTCGTGAGCCTTTACTTGCTACCGTCAAATTCACTAACACCCGTCTTGACTGTTTTGCCTGTACTCGGGAATGTATCCGTGATCAGTCTCTTCTTAATGGGTGCAGGTGTGGCTTGGGCATTGATCAATATTAATTCCCTCCCAATGGTCGTCGATATGGTAGATGATGCTCGTATTGGCACTTATACTGGTCTATACTATCTTTTCGCCACGATGGCAGCCATTTTTGGCCCCAACGTCAATGGCTGGATCATCCAACTTACAGGCAATAACTATAACTCAATCATGCTCGTCGCCCCAACATTTATGTTCCTTGCTCTCCTGATGATGTTCGGCGTGACGCGTGGTGAAGCTAAATTTGAAAACGCAGCTAATTAGACGGTGAAATAATGTTTTCAAGGGACTTTCGTCATCTTGCTGAATATTTCAATAACCTGTATACTATGCAAAATATGCGAGCACCTGTAGACTCGCATTATTCACTCTCTATTCAACCTTATATAGAAAGAGGAGAAAGAAAAATGAAAAAGTTTTATCTAGTATTTGCGGTATTTGCAATTGCCGCCCTCGCACTTTCCGCTTGCGGTGGTGCCCCAGAACCAGAAGCTCCTGTAGCTGAAGAAGCTCCCGCTGCAGAAGAAGCTCCTGCCGCAGCTAGCGATGACAACTGTGCAGACGAAGCCGTTCTCTGTGTTGGTCTCGTAACCGACGTTGGCGAAATTGATGACAAATCTTTCAACCAATCTGCATGGGAAGGTGTTGAACAAGCTCTTGAAGAATTGGGCGCATTCACAAAATATGTAGAAACCAAAGACGCAAAAGATTACGCCGCCAATATCGGTCTTTTTGCTGAAAAAGATTACGATGTTATCGTCACCGTTGGTTTCGCAATGGGAACAGCAACTGTAGAAGAAGCTGTAAAATACCCTGAAATCGACTTCATTGGTGTTGATCAATTCCAAGCTTGGGAATTTGATGGTGATGACAGCACCAACGTCGCCAATGTTGCCGGTTTGCTCTTCCCTGAAGACAAAGCTGGCTTCATGGCTGGTGCATTAGCCGCTCAAATGAGTGAAACTGGTACCATCGCTGCTGTTCTCGGCACCGACTTGGTTCCCCCCGTTGTTGCTTTCAAAGAAGGTTTTGAAGCAGGCGCACGCTATATCAACCCTGATATCAACTTGATCTCCACCTATCACCCCGGTGGTATGGATGTTGCATTTGTTGATCCCGAATGGGGCGCAACCACCTCCAAGCAAGCCATCGACCAAGGCGCAGATGTTGTCTTCGGTGCTGGCGGAAAAACCGGTAACGGCGCACTCATCGAAGTTGCTTCTCACGAAGGTGTTTACTGCATCGGCGTTGATTCTGACCAATGGGAAACCGTTCCTGAAGCACACCCTTGCTTGATCACCAGCGCAATGAAGCTTATCACCCCCGGTGTATTCAACCTGATTAGTGCATCCAATGCTGGCGAATTCCCCGGCGGCAACTATTTCGGCACAACTGGCTTGGCTCCCTTCCATGATTTTGATGCTTCTGTTCCCCAAGAAGTTAAAGACAAATTGGCTGAAATTGATGCTGGTTTATTAGACGGCTCCATCTCCACTGGTTACGGTCAGTAGAAAGAGCAAATTAAGTAAGCAAAAAAGGAGCGTGGTTTTATCACCACGCTCCTTTTCTTTTCCCTTTTCTTGAGAAAATTCCTTGACACAACCAAGCCTTAGTTATATAATCTCGGTCGCCTTCCTCATTAGCTCAATTGGCAGAGCGAGCGGCTGTTAACCGCTAGGTTCTTGGTTCGAGTCCAAGATGAGGAGCCAAGAAAAAAAGCACCTGATTTCAGGTGCTTTTTTTCTTGACCTCCCCCTTTCCTCATGATAAACTCACCGAAGTTCCACAAAATTTTATATAAAGGAGACGTGTTTTATGACTATATTAAAAGCCCTTGTTCCCTGCTATATTTGCACGTCTCGTGTCTGTATTCTGAAATAAAAATTTCAGGCTCTTTTTACTATTTCAGCGGCCACGGGCGATATCCCGTGGCCGTTTTCTATCTAAAATTAAAACGGCTATGGGTTAAAAATCCAGAGCCGTTTTGATTTAAAGAGAAGAAAATATAATGACAACTCCTATAGAAAAAATGCACAAAGGTGCCCGCAAGCAACGTCTGCGGAATGCACGCCAAAAAACTGGCAATAAAAAAACGATCAAGAAACCTCGCCGAAAAAACTGGATTTTAGATTCATCCGATGTTTGGGATGATGACAATTTTCAGACCAATGAACGGATTCTCCCTCGTGGAGAGCATGAGCGTCGCCGAAATATCGAAGAACTTGCCTTTAGCGAAACTCCTACTCAACCTGAACCTGCGCTCGCTATGGATGCGGATTCTACCAGTACAGGCTTGGTCGTTGAAGTCAGCTCCGGGCTTTGTCGCGTTGAAATTGACGATGACATCCTTGTATGTAGCCTGCGTGGCAATCTCAAAAAACAAGAAACTGGCTACTCAAACCTTGTTGCAGTGGGTGACCTCGTAACCATCACCCGCGAGGACAATGAAAAAGGCGTCGTCGAAAGCGTACTTCCTCGTCGCAGTGTACTCGCTCGCTCTCATGGAAGCGTGCTAAGCCTCCGGCAGATTATTGTTGCCAACGTAGACCAGGCACTCATCGTGACCTCATGGCGAGAGCCACATATCTGGCCCGAACTTATTGACCGCTATTTAATTGCAGCACAACGCAATAATCTCGAAGCGATCATCTGCATCAACAAAATTGATTTAATTGAAGACCAAGAAACCTTCGATACAATAGTCCAAGCCTATGCAAAGTTGGGATACAAATTTCTCCTCACCAGCACCATCACAGGAGAAGGGATTGATGAACTTCGCACCATTTTCAGCGAAAGCACCACTGTATTAGCCGGACTCTCTGGTGTAGGAAAATCATCATTGCTCACAGCAGTCCAGCCCAACTTGGATTTGCGAACAGGAAGCGTCGCGGAACGCGGTCTTTTCCGTGGACAAGGAAAGCATACAACCACCCAATCCTCGTTGTGGAAATTGGAAAATGGTGGCATCGTAATAGATACCCCCGGGATCCGCGACTTTGGAATTGCAGGAATCTCTCAAATTGAATTAGCAAGTTGGTATCCAGAAATGGTCGCTCTCTCAGGAAAGTGCCGTTACAGAGATTGCACACATATTAACGAACTAGATTGTGCGATCAAATCCGCTATTGAAACCGGAAAGATATCTCAATTACGGTATAAAAACTATGCTGCGATTCGAGAAAGCCTGCCTGCATCATGAACTGTGTATATCACAATAAAAAATGCGCCTGATCTCAGGCGCATTTTTTATTAATGTGGTTGGAGCAAAATTATTCTTTCTTTTTTTCGCTTTTGCTTTCTTTTTTAGAAGATACGGCATCTTTCTTATCAGTTGTTTTCTTTTCTGTCTTCTCACCCTTTTCTTTTTTTGTACTAGCTTCTTCTTTATCATGTTTTCGGGCATCTTTTCCCGATGGAGAACGGTTATCTGTCGCGTAAAATCCTGAACCTTTAAAGACAATCCCTACAGGGCGATAGACGCGATGCAGGCTTTTTTCTTCACATTCGGGGCATATCGTTTTTGTCGGGTCGTTAAAACCTTCTTTTTCATCAAATTGGATACCGCAATTATCGCAACGGTAAGTATATACAGGCATAACTCTTTTCCTTAATAAGTCTCAATAGCGGCGTGATTATAGCGCGCTTATATATAGGTGACAAGACTATAAAGAGTGCGTGTTATAATTTTCTAATACTTCAAACTAGAGCCTAGGAGAAAGAAAATGCTCAAAATTAGTATCGTTTATTGCGCAGTCTGACACTATACAGACAGAGCCGTCGGTCTGATGGCTGAATTGACTAGGGCTTTTGAATATGAGATCGAAGAGATTTCTCTAATTCCCTCGGACGGAGGGAAGTATGAAATTACGGTAAATGGAGATTTGGTCTACTCCAAATTAAAAACAAATCGACATGCAGAAGCAGGCGAGGTTTTAGCTCTGGTTCGCAAACTTATTTAACGAGGTTTTCATGGTAAAGAAGAAAGGTCGGGTATTTTCCGGCGCACGTCCAACAGGCAACCAACATCTGGGAAATTATCTCGGAGCAATCAAGAATTACGTCGCATTACAAGATGAATACGAAGCTCTATACTGCATCGTAGATATTCATGCTTTAACGACAGTAGAAACAACCAAAGATATTAAGCAAAACACCTACGATATGGCTCTCGATTGGCTCGCAGCAGGATTACGCCCTGAAGAGAGCATTATCTTTGTACAATCCCATGTGCCGCAAGTAACGGAATTACATCTCTACCTTTCGATGGTCACACAATTGGGAAAGTTGACTGACCTCCCCACTTTCAAAGAAAAGATTCGTGAGAACCCCAAGAACGTGAATTATGGTCTTGTTGGCTATCCCGTTTTGATGACAGCCGATATTGTTCTCTACAAAGCTGGGGTTGTCCCCGTCGGTGTGGACCAAGCTCCACATATCGAGTTTGCACGTGAAATTGTGCGCTCATTTAATTATCGCTTCAACACGAAAGCATTGATTGAACCACAAATGAAAGCGACCACCGTCCCCAAGGTTTTGGGGTTAGATGGCAAAAAGAAAATGGGCAAAAGCCTAAACAATCATATCGAATTGGCTGCTTCCCCAGAAGCAACACAAAAACGTGTTTTACAAATGGTTACAGACCCCAATCGGATGCGTCTTTCTGATCCGGGCAACCCCGATATTTGCAACGTCTTCACGATGCACAATATTTTCTCATCTCCAGAAGAAGTGGCTGAAATCAACACCGAATGCCGCCGTGCGGGGATTGGGTGTGTAGACTGCAAAAAACGCTTTGCCGCCAACCTAAACAAAAATCTCGAACCCTTCCGCACCAAACGTGCCGAACTTGACAAGAATCCTGACGCTGTTTGGGATATTCTCCACGATGGTGCAAAACGCGCTCGCAAAATCGCCGAAGAGACAATGGTTGAAGTTCGCGAAGCGATTCAATTACCCTGATTTTCTGTAGGGGCGGGTCTCAGACCCGCCCCTACGTTTATATAAACAATGCGCGCATTACTCCAAAGAGTTTCTCACGGTAAAGTATCTGTAGCTGGCAAGTCCATCGCTGAAATCGGGCATGGACTTGTTATTCTTTTAGGTGTTGGCGAAGGGGATAGCAAAGCTGAGATTGACTATCTCGTAAAGAAGATTGCCCAAATGCGCATCTTTGAAGATGAGCAAGGCAAGATGAATTTATCTGTATTAGATATTGGAGGCGAAGCAATTGTTGTTTCGCAATTTACGCTTTATGCCGATACGCACAAAGGTCGCCGCCCTTCCTTTATCCACGCTGCACCGCCGAAGATTGCCGAGCCGCTGGTGGAGCAATTTGTTGAGACACTGACTGCGCAAGGTCTAAAAACTCAGAGCGGGGAGTTTGGGGCAAATATGCTGGTTGAGATCGATAATGATGGTCCTGTCACAATTTGGTTAGAAAGGTAACTCCCCAAAAGCGTTTTTTGCTCAAAGCAAAAAATGGTGCTGTCTTATTCTCCCCTAAATTCCGCACTTAGAATTTGGGGGAGATGTCCGGAGGACAGAGGGGGCTCAATTTAACGGTAGCAAGTCCAAACCACGTGTGAATCGAAAAGTCCCCGCTCATAGAGCGGGGACTTTTATCTATCCAAATAAATTTATTTTCGCCAACGGACGATGGTCTCTTCATCCTCATCTTCATCGCGATTGCGCAGCGTAGGGAGCAGGCTGATCGCCATGAAGGGGCTAACAAGAACGAGCGTGATTAGAGCAAGAGCGGGCATATCAACCTCCTTTTGGTTTAGTTGATAATACCCGCCCACCCGCGAAAAGTTCCTTGCAAAAACCTTACAATCCAATGGCTGCAAGCATATCTTCGTTTTTGTTGAATTTGAATTCTTCGGTACCGCGTTTTTCAGCTTCTTCTTTTTCGACTTGATAGAGATGAAGTGCCGCTTCGTTCGTGACGATGGGCTTGCTGAGGCTTGCGAGTTTCTTATCGAGCGCCGAAGCAGTGGATTCTCCCCCCTCCAGCTCTGAGAGATAATCTAAAATGGCTTTGGAACCGCTAATGCCGCTTCTGCGCGCATAGCCAACAAGACCTTCGGAGGCTTTGCGCGCCCAACCGGCAAAAAAAACATCTTCGATGATGCTTTTGCTGGCAGGGTCATAAGCTTCAAAAGATTTATCATTATGAGGGTGGCGGGGGCTTTCATTTTTGACAAATTCTCCCCATTTATTGATTGGCAACCCAAAATTTTCATCCACTTTATCGCCAATGGCAAAGATGATCGTTTCAGCTTCGAGAATGCGGGTTTTTCCTGAGCCGCGCGGTTTAGTGACTCCGGCCTCGTTCAGGATGAGTTTATTATCTTCAACTTCTACACTGGAGAGCATTTGCTGGTTGTCACCAAGCATTTGCTGAGGTGAGGCCAGAAATTGAAAACGGAATTTTGTTTCAGAAACTTTGGAGGCGGCTTTGGGCAAAGCAGAAAGGATGGTTTCTTTAGCAGCTTGAGGGTTTTGCCCTACTTCAATCATATTATCGGCACAACGGGCGATTTCGGCATCAAGCGCGTCGAGGTCAAGATTCGCGGCGACGTATCCTAACTCTTTCTTGGTGAATTTGATTTCGGCAGGACCGCGACGAACGAGCGCAGTTACCTCATCTACTTTTGCCTCGCGAATAAGATAACGAGCGATGTCGATCATCACATTCCCTGCACCGACGACGATGCAGTGAGACCCAAAACGGAATTCATGTTGACTGAAAGGGGGGAGGTGATTGTAGTAGTAGACGACGTCTTTGGCGTGGTAGACGCCAGTTTGGTCTTCGCCAGGTAGCCCAAGCCATTTGGTGCCTTGCGCACCAGTGGTGACGAAGAGGGCTTGAAAGCCAAATTCCCGCAAATCATTGAGCGTGATGTCTGCATCTTCACCGATGGCTACGTTGCCAAAATAGCGCAAATTGGGCGTTTCCAGAACTTTCTGAAATTGTTTGCGCAAGCCTTTTTTCATGGCAATTTTATCGGGGTAAATGCCGTATTCGGCGAGACCGCCAGGTTTGATATCGCGGTTGAAGAGAGTCACTTCCACATCATTTTCGGCGAGAGCACGTGCGCCATAAAGCCCTGCTGGCCCTGCGCCAATCACGGCGACTTGATGTTTTTTCTTGCCCATGCGTTCCTCCAGAACTAGTTGGGTAATATTTTCATTATAGTAATTTGACTAGACAAGAGATAGTGCGTAATATCACAAACGTATGTGTAAAATATCACAATTGAATTCGTAGTTGAGAATGGGTTGACATAGATGAAAAGAGACGGCAGTTTTATGAACTACCGTCTCTTTTCCCCCTAAAGATGGGATGAGGTTAATCCCACGTCAAATAATCTATATTTAGCGTGCTACCATCATATGCTGTAACCTTGAAGTAGCCAAAGCGTCCTTGATCTGTTTCGTAGCAAATATATTGATTGACCAAAGCATTATCTAGTGTAATAGCATTGCCAGCTAATGCAGCACCAGTGCATTGGTCTATACTAGGTTGAGAACCTCCCCATTTGACTATTGTTGCACCAACTTTAGGTTCAATATAGTCGTCATTTGCAGCCACTTTATGATACCAAATATCATCAGCTCCATCATCTAAGTTACCAGAAAACGATGAAGCAATTGCCAGAGGCCCTGAAGAGTGTATTGGTGGAGGTGGCGGAGGAAGTGTTGGCGGTACGGGTACAACGATCTTGAGCCAAAACGGACCTTGAGCATCAGCGTTGATACCAAAAACGATATTATCCGGCGAACGTAGTTTGAATTTTCCCTGATAGGTTCCCGGGGTGGCGGGTGCGGTCAGATCAACTGAGATATTTACCGTTGCTCCCGGTGCGACAGTGCCTGCTGTGATCGTGGCTGTAGCGGGTGCGCCCATTTGATCACCGCTGTCAAAAAGTAGAACATACCCAGATGTCCATGTGCAGGAACCATTATTTTGAATTTGCCATGTTTTGGTGAAAGACGCACCTGCCGCAACTTCTGTATTATCTGGGTAATTGACATCTTTAACGAAGCTGGCCCGATTACATGGGATCGGCGTATTTGTTGCCGTGATGGGCGGTATAGTCGGGATAAGTGTATTTGTTGGAAGAGCTGTTGCCTCTGGTGCCGTTGTCGCACTGGGAATACCATTCACGGCAGCGGCGGTTTCTGCTGCATGAGTAAAGACAGCGTTCGCCGTGGATGCGATAATGGTCGATGCGACGGATGTTGGGTCGGCATCTCCATCGTTTTGCCCAGAAGGAAGGTTGCATGCTCCCAACAAGATCGCACTAAGGATGATAATGCTTAGTAAAAAATGTTTAGAATTCTTCATCGTGTTTTCTCCTCTATTTCTTTTTTGTTCGACGCTCTCATTATAGAAGGCTCTTGGCTAATCTACAAGTACCCAAAAGGTAGGGTGATGATTAAAATATTGTTGATCTCATCTAGTAGCAACGCTCCGTGTTGCGGTAGTTGAAAGAACCCCAACGCGGAGCGTTGGAGCAAGGAGCACAAAACCACCAGCATTTTGAGCAGCTTCTAATGAGAGTTTCTATAGGCATTTCTTTTACGCATCTCCTAAAAACAAATTACAAAGTATTTTTCATCACTCTGTGTTAAGATTGTTCCCACCTAACCAATGCTAAATTTTGGAGGAATATCATGAGCCCTGATAACCAAAATCAAGACGATATTTTTGCAAATATCCCCAAAAATGATGCACAGCCTAAAGCAAAAGTTGAGCCAACACTTGCCGCGTCACTCCCTAAAGCCGGGACAAAGGTTACTTCTTCTCAAAATGCTGAAAGTTCAGAAGACTCCTCAATGCATTCTCGTGGAGAGAAAAGTCTCCGTGCACTCTGGACAATAACAGCGATCATCTCAATGACAGTCAATATCGTTGTCATTGCCGTTTTGATTTTTTTCCTTCAAAATTATTCAGAGAGTGTTAAAACCTTTGAACTTCCCCCTGAGATTGGCGTTGATACGCCCAAAGATTTGCTTCAAGGTCTTTATGATAATTTCCAATTAATGGACGAGGCTCATATCGTAACGGACATCGTTGTAGAAGATACTATCCCTGTTCAATTTGATCTCCCGCTGAATCAAGCTACAACGGTTACGCTAAGTGAAGCTGTGACCATTAACGGCGCGTATGTTGTTATTAATACAGCAACTATTAATATTAACGCACCTGCCACAGTAACGCTCCCCGCAGGAACAAACCTGCCCATTGTGCTGGATTTGGTCGTTCCGGTAGATACCACTATCCCTATCAAATTGAACGTCCCCGTAGATATTGCCCTCGAAGAAACTGATTTGGACGCTCCGTTTGTTAACCTGAAAGAAGTAGTGCGACCTTTATACTGCCTCGTTGACCCCGACGCAAAGACAATGGGTGGCGAAGCAATTTGCCCCTGAGTTCTGCATTTCATTAGGAATCTTATGACAGAAAATTTCACCAAAACGACTCTCGCAAACGGTCTCACCGTTATGCTCAAAGAAATTCACACCGCGCCACTCATCTCCTCCTGGATCTGGTATCGCGTTGGTTCAAGGAACGAAGTAAGCGGCAAAACGGGCATCTCGCATTGGGTTGAGCATATGCAATTCAAAGGCACGCCAGAATTCCCCGCAAACGTGCTCGATAAAGCCATCTCCCGCGAGGGCGGCGTTTGGAACGCATCCACATCTCTCGATTGGACAACCTACTACGAAACCATGCCGGCTGATAAAATTGATCTCGCCCTACGCCTCGAAGCCGACCGCATGGAAAACAGTCTTTTTGATTCTGAAGAAGTTGCCTCTGAGCGCACTGTCATCATTTCAGAGCGTGAAGGCAATGAAAATAACCCCATGTTCAAACTTGGCGAAGCAGTGCAGGCTGCGGCTTTTCGCGTTCACTCCTATCATCATCGCGTTATTGGCGATATGGCAGATCTCCACAGTATGACTCGCGACGACCTCTATGCGCATTATAAAAGCTATTACGCTCCAAATAACGCAATTTTAGGGGTAGCCGGAGATTTTGATACCAAGGAAATGCTTGAGAGAATAACAGAACTTTTCGGGGGAATCCCGTCCTCACCCAGCCCGAGACAGCGACCACGCCCTGAGCCGGAAGCAAGCGGAGAGATGCGTCTGACCGTGGAAGGGACGGGTGATACGACCTATGTTCAGGCTTGCTACCACTTCCCATCAGCATCTGACCCAGACTTCTTCCCATTAACCGTGCTGGACAGTCTCCTTTCTGGAGCCAGTAATCTGAATAGATTTGGGGGCGGTATATCCAATAAAACATCCCGTCTTTATCGTGCACTGGTTGAAACAGAGCTAACAGTGGGCATGGGCGGTGGGGCACAAGCGACTGTTGATCCTTATCTTTACAGTGTCGTTATGCTCATCCACCCCGAGCGGACTCCCGAAGAAGCTCTCGCTGCGTTGGATACCGAGATTCTGCACGTTCAAGAAGAGAAAGTCTCTGCCGAAGAGGTAGCGCGCGCGGTCAAACAGGCGAAGGCTCTCTTTGCCTATGGGAGCGAGAGCGTCACAAACCAAGCTTTTTGGATGGGCTACGCAGAGATTTTTGCCGATTACGATTGGTTTTTGACTTATCTCGACAAACTTGCCGCTGTAACGCCTGATGATGTGCAGCGAGTGGCGAAAAAATATTTTCAAAAGAAAGCACGTGTGGTGGGGATTTATTTGCCAGTCAACGAGGAAATTTCTAATGAATAAGAATACTTTCCCCGGGACTGATGATATTACTCGTGTTGTACTAGAAAATGGCATCACAGTTTTATGCCGCACAAATTTTAATAGCCCTTCAGTAGTGTTACGAGGAAACCTGCCTGCCGGCTCACTTTTTGACCCCGAAGAAAAACTTGGCTTGGCAGATTTTACTACTTCCATGTTAATGCGTGGCACAGAGAATCGAGATTTTCTAGCCATATATGATTCATTAGAATCTGTGGGTGCGAGTTTTGGCTTTAGCGCAGGGATGCATACAGTTGGCTTTGGCGGGCGTGCCTTGGCAGAAGATTTACCTCTCCTGATGGGAATGCTCTCTGAAGGGTTGCGCCAGCCAACTTTCCCTGATGAGCATATAGAAAAATTGCGCTCCCAGCATCTTGCTGGTCTTGCGATTCGCGACCAGGATACAGGGGATATGGCAGAATTGATTTTTGATGAAATGCTATACGCTGGGCATCCCTACAGACATACAGGTGATGGGACACTAGAAACAATTCAGGCAATTACGCGTGATGATTTGATTGAATTTCATCAGAGTAAATATGGCCCGCGTGATATGGTCATTACGGTTGTTGGCGCGATAGAAGCGGATGATGCTATCAACCAGGTGAGAGAGATTCTAGGCGATTGGGAGAATTCTAACCAACCACCAACCCCGGCTGTTCCAGAGATGTCTCCTCTTGATGAGCGCGTGCGCCGACATTATGCCATCGAAGGCAAATCCCAAGCTGATCTAATGCTGGGATTTCTCGGTCCTAAACGACTGGATGATGATTTTATGGCTGCTTCTTTGGGCAATTCCATTCTTGGAAAGTTTGGCTTGATGGGGCGTATCGGAGACTCTGTCCGTGAAAAATCGGGCTTAGCCTATTACGCCTACTCCAGTTTGAGTGCGGGGCGTGGCCCTGGCGCTTGGTATGTTAGCGCAGGCGTGAACCCTTCCAATATTGAGAAAGCGATTGATCTAATTATCAAAGAACTGGAGACTTTCATCGAAAGTGGCGTCACTGAAGAAGAGTTGCTTGATAATCAGACCAATTATATTGGCAGTTTACCTCTTTCCTTGCAATCGAATAGCGGAGTCGCAGGTGCGCTGCTCAATATTGAACGCTACGATCTTGGCTTGGACTATTATCGCCAGTACCCCGATCTTGTCCGTGCCGTTACGCGAGATGATATTCTTACGGTTGCACAAAAATATATTGAGCCACACCGTCTCGTCATCGCTACGGCAGGACCCTAATCAGTAAGGGCGAGCTTGAGACCCACCTTTGCAAAAACATGAATTTAACAACAGGAATCGATCTTATAGAAATCGAACGCATCGCCTCTGCTGTTCAGCGGCATGGTGAACGATTCTTGAATCGCATTTTCACCAAACGTGAAATTGAAGATTGCGCAGGACGAGCAGAATCCCTTGCAGCGCGTTTTGCAGCAAAAGAAGCGGCAGCTAAAGCACTTGGTGTCGGGTTTGGCAAAGAGATCGCTTGGGATGAAATTGAAATCCAGCGTGGTAAAGAGGGCGCGCCGAAACTGATCTTTTATCGAAAAGCCGCTCACCTTGCAGAAAAGCAGAATTTCATAGCATGGTCCGTTAGCTTGAGTCATAGCCAATCTCATGCGATTGCGATGGTGGTGGGGATAGGATAGGGATAAAGAATATTGCTTAATAATTTCCCAGTTAAAAAAAAGAAGAGACCTTCAAAGCTATAGGCTTCGAAGGTCTCTTTTATGAAAATATTCAAGGAAAATCTCACAAAGGGTTGATCGGCATATTTTGAATGGTATTCTTTTTTAATAAGTTTTCCGATTCTTCGTGATTGTTTTCATTCCTCAAATATTTACTTGCAAGTTTTCTATATTTTTTTCTTATAGCGGCTATCATCAATCCCAATCCACAAGTGACCGGGTAATATAGGATGATATGAGCGAATGGCAATCTTGCCAGTTTCAGTCTCTTTCTCGGCTAACATTTTTGGGTTGACCATACATAAATCAGGGCTGCGCCCATATTTTTTACGATAATATGCGGCAGCCGTTTTCACTTTTGCTGCCAAACTTGTCTTTTTGTCGTCGTCGAACCACATCATTCCTGCTTGCATTTTTACCTCCAAAATTTGGTCGAATAGAAATATTTTTACGGTGATGGGGAAACGGGCGGGATCCAGAACTTTATCCACTTACGGTTTTCATTCAGGATGAATTCAAGTCCTGGCTCAAGTAGATGAAGAGCCGCATCGCGCGTGGGGAGAATTGATTCCGTGTCACGAGCATTTTTCACCGCCCCAAAGAGCCGTGTCCGAAATGCGTCTAACCAAGGGAGAACCTTCTTTGTGCGCCCGGCGTTTAGCGTAGTAAATGTCCACACCCGTCGATTGGGCCCCCGCAGAAGGAGCCAGCGTAAGTTTTGCTGAACTTCTTCATTCATGCCCATCATCGTTTCAAGATTATCAATTAAAAGTAGCGCAAAGCGTTTCTCCCAGCGGTTATTATGTGCCCAATCTGCTAAAGATAAGATGAAGCTATCGGCATCGTTGTGATAAGTGGGGAAGATGCCCATGCAGTTTTTTATCTCTTCAAGCCCTTTCCATTCATCAGGATGGTCGGTAATTACACCAAATTGCACATCTTTTGATTTATGAGTCAAAGGGATGGCTTGCGCGATTGTCTTCAGAAAAGCTGTTTTCCCGCTCCCTTGATCTCCTGCAATGAGAATGGGGCCTGGGGTGGGATCATTTAGATTGAGAAGAATAGGAAGCCCATCGTAGGCGGCGCCCAAAAAGAGGGCTTCGCGTGGCAGAGTCCCAAATTCGTCGAGAATCTGGTTTAGGGGTGCGGGAGCAAGTTGAACAGGCGGGCGTTCCGCTACATCCGGTTGTATATCTTCTGGAGCAAGTTCCAGCTTCAATTCTTCCAGAGCTTCAAGAGCCAGTTCGTAATTTCGTTTGAGTGAGTTCATAATAAATACCACAAAAATAGAATATATGTTCTATATTTTACAGCAAATTCCCCTTTTGTCAAGTTGCTTGCAAAAGAGGCCATGGTTTTGCAATTTTTGCTTGACTTGCCCTTAGAATCCTGATAAACTCCATCGCTGTATACCCCAAAGAGATTTTGGGGTATATCTTGCCGTCGAAGTGAGCATTTGGTATAATCGCTCTGCTTAAAGCAGAGATGCCCTCGCCGACGTAGCTCAATCGGCAGAGCAGTCGCCTTGTAAGCGACAGGTTATGGGTTCAATTCCCATCGTCGGCTTTCGCTTTAGCTTTCGCTAAGGCGATGTTTTATCTTCGTCACTGAAGATGTTGAACTCAGACTAGTGACGGCTTAACAACTTAAATCGGGCGGTTACCCAAGTGGCCAACGGGGGCTGACTGTAAATTAGCTGGCAATAGCCTACGGCGGTTCGAATCCGTCACCGCCCACTTCCCTTTCTGGGGAAAAGAGCACTAAGCCCTCATAGCTCAGTCGGTAGAGCGCGTTCTTGGTAAGAACGAGGTCATGGGTTCAAATCCCATTGAGGGCTCTAGTTGCTGGTCAGAGCATTTTTTGTAATAAGGAGAAAGAGATGGCAAAGGAAAAGTTTGATCGATCAAAACCGCACGTAAATATTGGTACCATGGGTCATATTGATCATGGTAAAACGACATTGACCGCTGCAATCACAAAATACTGTGCGTTGGCGAATGGAGAGGGTGCCTTCCGTGCCTTTGATACCATTGATAACGCTCCTGAAGAACGTGAACGTGGTATTACAATCAATATCGCGCATGTAGAGTACGAGACAGACAATCGTCACTACGCTCATGTAGATATGCCCGGTCACCGTGACTATATCAAAAACATGATCACAGGTGCCGCCCAAGTTGATGGCGCGATCGTAGTAGTCGCAGCCCCCGATGGTGCGATGCCCCAAACCCATGAGCATATCCTCTTGGCTCGTCAGGTTGAAGTCCCCGCGTTGGTTGTTTATTTGAACAAAACCGACATGATGGATGATGAAGAACTTCTTGAACTCGTTGAGATGGAATTGCGCGAGCTTCTGGACGATCAAGGCTTCCCCGGCGACACAATTCCGATTGTACGCGGTAGTGCTTTGGCAGCTCTGGAAAGCGCAAGTGAAGACCCTGATGCTCCTGAGTATGAGAGCATCAAAGAACTGATGCGCGTGGTTGATGAGTACATTCCTGAACCGGAACGTGATACTGACAAACCCTTCATGATGCCAGTCGAAGATGTCTTCTCGATCAAAGGTCGTGGCACAGTTGTGACCGGTCGTATGGATCGTGGCATCGTCAAAGTTGGTGACGCAGCCGAATTCATCGGTCTTCGTGAAGAGAATATCAAAACCACCGTAACTGGTGTAGAGATGTTCCACAAACTTCTTGATGAAGGTCGCGCAGGTGATAATCTTGGTTTATTGGTTCGTGGTATTGATCGAGAACAGGTAGAACGTGGTATGGTAATTGCCAAACCTGGCTCAATTACTCCGCAGAAGAAATTCCTTGCAGAAGTTTATGTATTGAAGAAAGAAGAAGGTGGTCGTCATAAAGCCTTTTTCAATGGCTATCGCCCGCAGTTCTACATTCGTACAATGGATGTAACTGGCGACATCACCCTTCCTGATGGTGTAGAGATGGTCATGCCTGGCGACAATGTCAACCTGACCGTTGAATTGATTGTCCCCGTTGCATTGGAGCAAGGCTCCAAATTCGCCATTCGTGAAGGCGGTCTGACCGTCGGCGCTGGCGTTATCACAAAGTTACTTGACTAAATAAGATAGAAGGACGATCTTTAAAAAGATCGTAGAGTAAAAGTTATGTCTGGAAAAAGAGGCGTTCGCCCCGTTGTAACATTGGCTTGCGACGAATGCAAAGAGCGAAACTATACAACTGAGAAAAATCGTCGCAATGATCCCGGCCGCATTGAGCTAAAGAAACATTGCTCTCGCTGTCGCAAACATACATTGCATCGCGAAACTAAATAGACATTAGACCTAAGACATCAGACTTTCTATAGTCTGATGTCTAAAGTCTAAAGTCTAATATAGGCCAGTAGCTCAATTTGGCAGAGCAACGGTCTCCAAAACCGTAGGTTGTGGGTTCGATTCCTGCCTGGCCTGTCTAAAATAACGCCGTCCTCCCAAGAATGGTATGAGGCGGCGTTTTATCCGTCCATAGGATAAAGGAGAATCTTTTGGCTGCTAAGAAAAAAGCAAGCAAAAAACAAAATGTAATCCAACGTTATGTTCGTGAAACATCTGGAGAATTGCGCAAAGTCTCTTGGCCTTCCCGTCAAGAAGCATATCACCTGACCGTCATTGTTGTTATTACAATGATTTTTATGGGTGCATTTCTTAGTTTGGTAAGCGGTGCTTCGAGTCGATTATTAAACTTGGTTTTCGGTATTTAGCGTTTTTAGGATAAGAGGACTCTTATGGATCTTCAAAACTCGGAAGAAAGCTTCGACGATATAAAAAGTGAAAGCCTTGAAGAGTCGGATGACTCATCTGAAGCTTTGCCTTTAAATAACGCTGTCGAAACGCCCGTGGACGAGGGGCCTGCTTCTGAAGAAGAGGCATCCTCTGTTCCCGAAGAAGACCTCATCGACGAAGAAGACCCAACAGATTGGTTTGTCGTCCATTGCTATTCAGGGTACGAGAAAAAAGTTCGTCATAACTTGGAGCAGCGCATTGAGACAATGGGTATGAAAGACATGATTTTTGATGTCATTATCCCAACTCAAGAAGAAGTCGAAGTTAAAGATGGCAAACGACGCACAGTAGAACGACATATCTTCCCTGGTTATGTTTTGGTCAAATTGATTTTGACTGAAGAATCATGGTTTGTTGTTCGTAATACCCCTGGTGTAACCGGTTTTGTCGGGATGGGAAATTTGCCCACACCTCTGCGTCCTGAAGAAGTTGCTCATATTATCAAACGTATGGAAGCCGATTCACCGATGATCAACGTTACTTTCAAAGTTGGTGAACGTGTACGTATCGTTGATGGCCCATTCAATGATTTCCGCGGCGTTGTTGCAGATATTGATATGGATCGAACAAAAGTCCGTGTTATGGTCAGCTTTTTTGGTCGTGAAACCCCCGTTGAATTGGACTTTTTGCAAGTAGAAAAAGCGTAAAACACACGAAAATATCTGGATGCAATTCTCAAGCCTAAATTAAGTGTGAAGCGGTTTTAGATCCAGCTTAAAATATAATTATCAAATCCCGATAGCTTATTATCGGTAAAAAAAGTGGGAGGGTATAGATACCCGCTAAGACCACATAGGAGTAAAAATGGCAAAGAAATTTAAAGCAATTGTACGTTTACAGATTGAAGCAGGCAAGGCTAACCCCGCGCCTCCTATCGGTCCTGCATTGGCTGGTCATGGTGTCAACATTATGGCATTCTGCAAAGAATATAACGCCAAAACATCCAGCCGCCCAGGAGAGATTCTTCCTGCAGAAATTACTGTCTTCACTGATGGTTCTTTCACCTTTATCCTGAAAACACCTCCTGCCGCAGAGCTTTTGCGCAAAGCAGCAGGCGTAGATAAAGGTTCAGGTGAACCAAATCGTGATAAGGTTGGAACCGTGACACGCGACCAAGTACGCGAGATTGCTGAAACAAAAATGAAAGATTTAAATGCGATCAATATTGAAGGCGCAATGTTACAAATTGAAGGCACAGCCCGCAGCATGGGCATTATTGTTCAAGGCTAATCATGTGGGAGGGCGACAGTAGGCTTCAAGCCACAGCCCGTTTGCACCACGGAGGATAAATACTTATGGCAAAGCATGGAAAGAAATATCGAGCTGCAGCAGAAAAAGTAGATAGAGATACCTTCTACACTCCCGCTGATGCGATGAAGCTTGCAGTAGAAACATCAACCACTAATTTTGATTCAACCATCGAAGTTCACCTTCGTATGGGCTTAGATCCCCGTAAAGCTGACCAGCAAGTTCGTGATACCGTTAACTTGCCACATGGCTTAGGTAAAAAAGTTTCTGTTTTGGTCTTCGCTGAAGGTGAAGGTGCCACTATTGCTCGTGAAGCAGGTGCCGATTACGTTGCAGACGATGACGAAATGATGAAAAAGATTCAAGGTGGCTGGACAGATTTTGATGTAGCGATTGCAACTCCCCAGATGATGGGTAAAGCTGGACGTTTGGGACGTGTTTTAGGCCCACGCGGCTTGATGCCTAACCCAAAAGCAGGAACAGTTGTGCAAGCTGAAGATCTTCCTAAAGCTATTGAAGAATCAAAAGCCGGTAAGGTAGAATATCGCCTTGATAAAACAGCAAATATTCACGTTCCTATCGGTAAGGCTTCTTTTGGCGCAGAAAAATTATCAGACAATTTCGCTGCATTGATGCGCGCAGTTGTTAAATCTCGTCCTGCTGCTGCAAAAGTGTATATTGAACGTGTAACACTTGCTTCAACAATGGGCCCTGGCGTAAAAGTTGACGCGTATCAGGCCCAATCCCTATAAAGTTAAGGATAATATTTATATCCTATAACCTAAAAACCTATCACTTCGCCGAAGAAAGCAGGTGCTTTATAAAAGAGCTTAATTCCCTGCCCAGACGGAGACTAAACAAATTTCAGTCCCTTTTTTAGGGGGCAGAAAAGTCTTTGCCTGATGATGTAGATAGGTAAAGACTTTTTTTATGAAAGGAGGTTTAAATTGGCACTATCAAGACAACGTAAAGAAGAAGTTTTGGCTCAATATAAAGATTGGATGAGCCGAAGTGAAGCCTTAATTCTTTTAGAATATAAGGGTGCTTCTGTCAGCAATATGGAAGAAGCTCGCGCAAAAGTTCGTGAAGCTGGTGGCGAATTTCATGTTGTACAAAACCGATTGGCTAAGTTAGCTCTTAAAGAGAATAATTTTGAGATTCCTGAAGGATATCTTGAAAATAGCACAGCCATCGGATTCGCATTTGAAGATGTTGCATCAACAGCAAAAGCCTTGGCTGATACAGCGAAGGAAATTGAAGCATTTCAATTCAAAGGCGGTTATATGGGAGCCGAATTACTTAGCCCTGAGCAAGTAGTTGCACTCTCAAAATTACCATCCTTGCCAGAAATGCGTGCAAAATTACTTGGCACCATCCAAGCTCCTGCGAGCCAATTGGTGCGTACGCTTGCTGAACCCGCTCGCGGGCTGGCTGCTGTACTTAAAGCATATTCTGAAGAACCTGCTGCTGCGTAGTTTAAAGACTATAGTAAAAAGCAAAACAGAATTATTAAATCAAGAACGACTGAATTAAATAAAAATAGCTAAAAACTAAGGAGTTTTATAATGGCTGCTGATCTCGAAAAAATTGTTGATGAACTGGGCGCATTGAGCGTTCTCGAAGCCGCTGAATTGGTTTCACTTTTGGAAGAAAAATGGGGCGTTTCTGCTGCTGCTCCCGTCGCTGTTGCCGCCGCTGGTGGCGGTGGTGGTGAAGAAGCTGCTGCAGAAAAGACCGAATTTGATGTAGTTATCAAAGAAACTGGTCCTAAGAAAATTGATGTCATCAAGGCGATTCGCCAGTTGACCAGCTTGGGTCTCAAAGAATCTAAAGAATTGGCAGAAACTGCTGGCTCCAAGATTTTGACAGAAGTTGGCAAAGATGCTGCTGCTGATGCTAAAGAAAAACTCGAAGCTGCTGGTGCAGTGGTTGAGATTGCTTAGCTCTCCAGTATTAAATAGTAAAAAACAAAAAAGCGGCTCTGCTAAGAGCCGCTTTTTTGTTTTTATGAGTAAGTCATAATTATTTATATTACAGTCTTATCAATTTGACGAATAACCATTACAACTTTCCCTTTTATTTCAAGGGCTTCGTTTTTATTAACAAGAATAGCATCCATTGTGGGGTTAGCAGGTTGGAGCCTATAGCCATTATCTTCTTTATAAAAATACTTTAGCGTTGTTTCATCACGCTCAGGAAGCCACACAGCAACCATCTCTCCGTTCTTTGCTTCGCCACCAGTAGATTTCATTACGACAATATCGCCATCATTGATCATCGCATCAATCATTGAGTCCCCATCAACTTCTAGCGCAAAAAGCTCATCATTATCACTACGGCTAGGGAGTAAAGTTCGGGCGATATCAACTGAAGATTCCGCATCAAAATAAGTGAAGTCGGAAGCAGGTACAGGAATCGGTTCGCCCGCGACAATTCGACCTGCTACGGGTATTTTGAACATCTCTCCCAGAGGGTTGACATCCGTTAAGCTTATCCCTCTTGAGATTTTTCGTTGACGTTCGATCTTTCCCATTTTCTCAAGTTGATCTAGATAATAATTAACAACAGATGTAGATGAGATATCAGTTGCTTCACCAATTTCTCTAATGGTAGGGGGGAAACCCTCGTTTTTCTGGTGAGACTTTAAGTATTTTAAAATCTTCTTATGTCGTTCACCAAGACCTTTAGCTTTGCGTGCCATCATAACTGCCTCCAAAACAACGAAAATTCGCTCATTTGTGCTATAAAATAATACTCGAACATTCGTTCTTCGTCAAGGGTCTTTTTCAACTTGTAAAATAGTAAGATCAGCATACTTTCGGGATATGGGTTTCTTTTTGCAAAACTTCTGAAAAACAGAAGAATCTTGAATTAAAGGTAAGAAAAATCAACTCTGATATTAAAAATATTAATAAGAGCCTTGATGTTTCTTTTGTTTTCTGTATAATAGTGACGTATTTTGAAAGTTTTGTTTAAGAAGAAGAAAGAAAATATTTCCTATCTTCTCCGTCTAGGATTTTTTGCACGCCCATTTGGAAAAGATATTGCAAATGTCGCAGGAATAAGTATATGATTAAAAATCAAATAGAACGCTGGAAAACTATTTACAATGAATATCCGAAAACCTTCTGGGTTTTAATAGCAGTTTCTTTTATTGACCAACTAGGTGGAGCGTTACTCTTCCCTTTCTTTGCTTTATATATCACCGCAAAATTCAACGTTGGAATGGTCGAAGTTGGCATCCTTTTTGCACTCTTTTCCCTATCTAATTTTGTTGGAAGCATACTCGGGGGAGCATTGACAGATCGCCTTGGGCGCAAACAGGTTGTGATATTTAGCCTCGTAGCGACTGCTATTAGCAGTGTCTTTATGGGGCTTGCCAGTGAACTAGAAGTTTTTTATATCATTGCTGTTCTATCAGGTTTATTTAGTGTAGGCGGACCCGCACGTCAGGCAATGGTCGCAGATATTCTCCCCGAGAAAAGACGGGCACAAGGATTTGGTATCTTGCGTGTTTCTCACAATCTCTCCGTTGCTATCGGCCCTGCAATTGGCGGATTACTTTTGGGCATAACTTCCTATCTAAGCCTTTTCATCATTGATGCTCTTGCTAGCACAATAGTAGCGGTCTTATTCTACTTTTTTATCGCAGAGACAAAGCCAGAAGCAGATGAAACTGAAGAAGAAGAGAGCGTTTCACAATCTTTTGGTGGCTATATCGTTGTGATGCGAGATGTCCTTTTTATGCTTTTCATTGGAGTATGCATTTTGATGGGATTGGTCTACGTCAATATGAATGCTTCGCTTGGCGTCTATCTGCGTGACGAATTCGCTGTCCCCGAAGCGGGCTATGGGATGCTTTTAAGCATGAATGCGCTAATGGTTGTCCTTTTTCAATTTGCCATAACGCGGCGTATTGAAAACCGCCCACCGTTGCTCGTCATGGCAGCCGGAATGTTACTCTATACAATCGGTTTCGGGATGTATGGTTTTGTCTCAACTACCATCATGTTTATTTTGGCAATGATCATCCTCACCATAGGTGAGATGCTCATTGCTCCTGTTTCTCAAGCTCTTGTAGCAACCTTCTCTCCCGAAAAAATGCGCGGGCGTTATATGGCTGTCTTCGGCATCTCTTGGATGGTTCCCTTTGCTGTTGGCCCTTATTTGGCAGGCCTTATCATGGACAATATGGACTCACGTATCCTTTGGTATATTGTTGCCTTAGTTGGCATGATCGCTACTTTTGGTTTCATTGGGCTGCACTTCAAAATGAAGGAAAATGAACCCGCTACAGACATCAAAGTACCAATAGGAACAGTTTAGAAAAATACAGCCTCGTTTAGATAAAAAAGGAATATCTTATGAACCCCACACTTACTCAATGTCCTGTTTGCAAAGATGAACTGGTGGTCACTCGCTTACATTGTTCATCTTGCAACACAACCATTGATGGACGTTTCTTCTCAGGTCCTTTTTCAAATCTTTCTCACAAGCAAATGGAATTTGTTGAAGTTTTCGTTCGTTGTGAAGGCAAGATCACCCGAGTTGAAACGGAACTTAGTCTTTCCTATCCAACAATTCGCAACCGTTTGCACGAAGTTATCCGAGCAATGGGATATGAACCAGGGAAAGACGAGCTAAGGGATGATCTTGATGACGAGAAACGCCGTAATATCCTCGAAGACCTAAACGCAGGGCGTATCTCAGCTGAAGAAGCCATGAGTATTCTTGGTGGCGAGGAGGAATAAAATGAAAATTAAAACCCTGACCGTAAGTAAAACACCATCTTTGCACATAAATAATATTCCTGGCGATCTTCGGCTTACAGGCTGGGAGCAGAGTGATATCAAAGCCAAAACCAACGGCAAAGAACTTGAGCTAGTTGAGAAAGATGGCAAACTCACCCTTTCTTGCGATAACGACCTGATTCTCTCCGTTCCGAAAGCTGCCCAAATCAATATTAAAAAAATCAAAGGCGATGCCAGCCTGCGCAACCTCTCTGGCTCTCTCGAACTCAAACAGGTGAACGGTGACCTCGCTCTTCGGAATATTGGGGAAGCAAAACTTGGCGAGATAGGTGGAGACCTTGTTCTTCGCCACGGGAAAGGCGATTTCCAACTTGGCCAAGCACATGGCGATGCCTCCATCCGAGATTTAATGGGCAACCTGCAAGCTGGATCTTTTGACGGCGATTTTCATTTGCGTGAAATTCAGGGCAGTTTAAATGCTAAAACAGGTGGCGATGCAATACTCTTCCTCACGCCAATAGAAGAGACAGAATATACGCTAAATGCCAGTGGCGATATCTTACTTCGCCTACCTCAAGATACGGATGCAGAGCTTACCCTCTCGGCAGGCGGGGATGTGAGTCTCAATCTACCTAATATTAATGAAGATGAGGAACCGAGCACGCTCATATTGGGGTCTGCTTCCGCCAAAATGACATTATCTGCCGGTGGAGATTTACTCGTTACCACGCAATCTGACGAGTGGGAATCCCTTGCCGATTTCGATATTGGTCTGCCTTTTATCGGTGCAGATTTACCAGGCGTACCCGCCGACCTTGCCGATCAAATTTCCAAAAAAGTTGAAGCCGCCACGCGAAAGGCGATGCTGAAAACAGGCAAAGCTGGCCGCAAAGCCAGAAAAGCAGGGCGGCAAGCTCGAAAAGAAGCAAAGAAAGTGAATTTCTTTGCACATTTTTCAGATGGGGATGGGCATATTAAGCCGGCCTCTGAAGATGAGCGTTTGTTGATTTTGAAAATGCTTCAAGAAAAGAAGATTACTGCCGAAGAAGCCGAAAAACTCTTGGCTGCACTCGGCTAGGAAGGATTGAAAATGTCATCAGAAGAAAAAAAACAAATTTTAGAAATGCTCGAAACAGGAAAGATCACGCCCGAAGAAGCCATTAATTTGATGGCGGCTTTAGACGAGAATCCTGTTGAGGGCGAGATAGATGAAGATTTGGCGGAAGCAAGCCAAAAATCCACGTTTGAATCGTCAGATGCATTAAAGGATGCCGAGGCAAAAGCACGCAGCTTATGGTATATCCCCCTATGGATCGGAGTCGGTTTCACAGTCCTCGGCGGGATGTTCATCTTCTGGGCGATGCAAGCTTCTGGATTCAGTTTCTGGTTTTATTGCTCTTGGCTTCCATTTTTGCTGGGCGTTTTTCTGATTGCTCTCACAGTAGGAAGCCGTAGCTCTCGTTGGCTTTTTGTCCATATAAAAGAGGCGCCAGAATATGCCGAGAAAAATATCTCTTTTGGATTTCCTCTTCCTTTTGGTTTAGGTGCGTGGGTGCTGCGTAATTTTGGCCATTTTATCCCCGCTTTGGATGAGGCTATTGTGGTCGAACTTATCAAAGTTTTGGAAGAAAGCCCCACAGGAGAACCGCAACTTGTGATTGATGTACGTGAAGACGATGGCGAAGAAGTTCAGATTTTTATCGCCTGAAAGGAGAATATAATTATGATGGCTACAACAGAAGAACGCATGAAAATCTTAAAAATGATTGAAGAAGAGAAGATCACTGCTGAAGAGGGAGCGAAGCTGCTGTCTCTCTTGAGTAGTGGGAAAAAGGCGAAGCCCTCTGCCCATGGTCGTGTTGCTGCACCGCGCTGGTTGCGCGTTCGTGTAACGGATGTGAACACCGGCCGCTCGAAGGCTACGGTGCAAATTCCGCTCTCGCTGGTAGATGCAGGGATGAAGATTGGTGCGCATTTCGCCCCTGAACTAGAAGGAATGGAAATGGATAATGTGATGGATGCTTTTCAGCGGGGCATGACGGGGAAAATTGTTGATGTGGTAGATGAAGAAGATGGCGAGCATGTAGAGATTTTTATTGAGTAAGAAAGTATGTATATAATCAAAAAAAGCTGACGAGAAAAATTTTTCTCGTCAGCTTTGGTTTAGTAGATTAGGTGTTTTAGGGGGTACTCTCGCATTGAGCATATGTATCATTACCAGCATTCCCATAACAAATATCATTTTGATTTCCACCGATTAGGGTATCGTCTCCATTTCCTCCAATTAATATATCATTTCCTTTGTTGCCTCTTAAGGTGTCATTTCCACCTCCACCGACAATGCAGTCATCTCCGCCGCTGCCTCTTAGACGATTGCCTCCGGTATCATCCCCACTTGTTCCTAAGACTAGATCATTTTGCTGAGTAGAGTTGTCTCCATTGCTGGGAACAATAATATTGACCAAATTCATGGTGCATTCTGCTGGCTTTAGCTGGTTTGCAGTCATCGGGTGATTGGTATGGCTCAAACCACTTTCCGCAACAATATTGGTCGCTGCCATGCCGGCTATTGAGCCGATTATAATCATGAAGGCTAATAGTAATAGAACTAAAGGAAGCCATTTCTTTCTTACCAAATTGAACATTTTACTTTCCTTCTGTTGAAACGAGACGAATTTCCGAATCCTTATTGTTGTTGAGATCATCTTGCTCTAAAATCATATCAAGAAAAACCTTAATAATGTGGGGATCAAATTGGTTTCCAGCTTGCTCACGAAAATACTGATGAATTTTTTCATGCTCCCAAATATCTCTGTGTGGGCGTTTTTGATGAAGAGCATTCCATATATTGACAACGGCAATGATCCGCGCCCCTATTGGAATCTCTTCTCCTTCTAAACCTTCTGGATAACCGCTTCCATCCCAGCGCTCATGTTGATAATAGATCGATTCAGCGATGGGTTTAAGAAGTTCTGTTCCACTGAGTTGGTCACGGGCATATGCGGGGTGATTGCGAATTAATTCAAACTCTGCTTCGGTGAGTTTATTCTTTTTTTGCAATACTTCGCTGGGAACATCCATCAACCCGATCTTATGCAAATAAGCTGCCATGCGAATTTCTTCTAACTCAGCACCGCGAATATCAAGGGCGAGGGCAAGCTTATAGGCCATATCAGCAATTTGGTCAGCTTGCCCTTGCGAATATAGCTTATTGTCGACCGCCTTTGCCCAACCTTTGAGGGCATGTTCGTAGGCATCCCATACATTGTTATTATTTTTTTTCATCAAAAAGGGTAGTTGCCATTTTTGTTTAATTTTCTTCTCTTGTTTTTCTTGGATTATTTCTAGTGAAGTACTAGTTTCTTCCATTTCATAATGATAGAGTTGTTCTGCTGTTTGAACAAAAAAATGATGCTGGTTGCTATCAGGTAAATGTAAGATAGTTCGTTGGTCTTGCTCGGCTAAATTTGCTAAATCATCGAGGCTTGCAATCTCTACACGATCTGGTTTCGTTAGAAGTTGGGTGTCACGAGCCTCAATTAACATTGAACCATACCAGACACGTAAACGCTCTAATTCATTTTGTTGAGTAGCTTGGAATATACGAAATAAAGAGATAAATAGCATCAAAAGAGCCGGGAGCCCAATTAATAGCGATGCCCAACGGGCAAAAGATATTGCTATTTGCATTCCAAATATGTTTAGGTGATTTCTTTCATAAGTTACTCTGGTAAGTGCACTTACCAGAGTAGGGCTAAGTATATTATTTTCTCCAGTGTTGTTTTGCAATAGTCGAACTTCAAGGTCATCAATTTGAAAATTTAGGGATGGATTAAAGTTATCTTCTAAATTGAGTTCTGCTAGGCTTCCTACAATTTCTACTTCGGCTAAAACAGATAAGTTATAACGTCCACGTTGGACACCAGTTTCCCTTTCTAGCGTATCGATAAAAATCTGGATATCATCTAGGTCTAGTATTCCAGATGCAGTGAATACGTTTCCTGTAAAAGTTGTTTCGGGGATTAATTCAAGTGTCCGTTTCCAGCCTCTATCATCACTGACACGTGCTAGAAAATGGTAAGTTCCGTTAATCTCACTTGGGTCTGGAGAGATAAAAAGATAATCCATTGTGACAGCAAAGGATCCATTCAACTGGCGAAAAATAGGCTCACCAGATTGTACTTGAGGAGAATCGTAAATCCCCTCAGGGACATTTGCTGTATAACGAAAAAAAGCTTGTTGATTATAGGAGATGGGAGTTTCTATTTTATTGTGCAATGGTTGCCGAAATGATGCAATACCCAACACGAAAGCACCAAGAGCAAGAATGGCTAATATAAAGAGAGTTTCACCTGAATTTTGTTGAGAACTGGACATAAAATTACCTTCTCCACGTTTTTTTTTGTTTCGACGATTTTCTTTGCGGGGAGTTAGAGTTATCAAAAAAAATAAACTAAATACTAAAACAAGAATAGCAAATCCCCACGGAGAACGCAAGGTTTTAAGAGTCTTTCCTAATCGTGGAATATGTATCCATAACTTCCCTATAATATCTTCTTGGTTTGGATAATATGAATCTGTCCAGTCATTATGGTCTCCTTGCAGGGTGAATTTTCTATGTATATCAATATCAATGATACGATGAAAAACATATCCGATTTGTGGATGTTCATAGGCAACGGCATCTCCTGTTTGGTAAGTGGATTGGCTTCGTACAAGCACTAAATCACCTTGCCAAAATTTGGGTGACATACTATTACCTGATAAGATCACATAAGCAACATTTCCTCCGAACTGCATTGGAGCAAAGAGTATCCACACGGTTACCATCCCTACAAATAGGGATGCAGAAATAAAAGAGTTACGCCAAGTTTTAGGTTTGTTCACAGAAAATTATTAAAAAAGGCACGGCGGCGATGCCGTCCGTGCCTTTTTGGTAATTACTAGAAAAACAGATTATTCAACAGCAACTACTTGCAAAGTCCCCATACCGCTGACAGCTTCTGAGCTAGCAAAGGTGCAAGTCCAAGCTGTGCTAGCATTACTGCCTGTGCAGCTAAGCCAGTTTGTACCACCATCAATGGTGATTTGAACAGTATCGGCATTTGCTGTTGCGCCTAGCGGAGTAACTGTTAGGGCAAGAGCATCAACTAAGCTAGGATCACTACCATTTAAGGTATAAGAAACAGCAACATCATAACCACTGATGGCACCTGAGCCATCACCAGCACCACTATCATCTACAGTGTTTGCAGCAGCAAATCCGAAAGCAACAGCGGAAAGTATCAGAGCGAGAAGAATAACGGTGGTGGTACGAAAATTGAAAAGACGACGCATAATAAATTCTCCTAAGAATTAGATAATTGTGTAATATTCCATAACATTACATCTGAACGCAGTCTATCATGACTCCTTAGAGCATCACATTACAGGTTAATAACATTTACTTTACAGTTTTGTTAGTAAAAAAACGCACTGACTTAATTTATCTTTCTTGTTAAACTACATAAAAAGTGGAGAGTTAAATCCTCTCGATGATAACCCGCTCTGGCGTAATCTCAAATTGCCAATAGCCAGAATCACCAACTTTATAGACCAAGTGCAAAGCATCTCTTTCTCGAGTTACCGAATCTAATTTGATTGAGTGTTTAGAGCCAAAAGTCATATATTCTTCGGACCACTCGCCTTGTGCCTCAAGGTCGTAGCCTTCTGGGGCTTCTCCTAACTGCTGGATCCCTTCCTCATTGAGCAATAGACGTAAAATGGCTTCTGGGGCGTCCATAGCCCAAAGAAGGCTGGCGGTGGCTTGTGTGTTAATTTCTTCAACACGTTCTTCTTCGCTCAACTCCCATTGGATGGGAGACCAGATAGCTGGCAAATCGTCAACGTGCATGGTTTCGTGATCAATGATAGATGGCATTTTCTCTCCTCTTTTATTTAATGTGGATATAGGACCGCTTAACGCGCGTGACCTCAACTGGGGAGCCTTCGATCAACATTGTCTCGGCGTAAACGTTTTCTCCTCTCCTATTTACTATAGATGCATTAAAGCTATTCAAAAATCAGATTCCCATCTTCATCAAATTTGGAATATGGGTTATATGCCACTTCCCACAAAAAGTCGTCGGGGTCAGCGAAATAGGAACTATAACCTCCCCAAAATACTTTTTGCGGCTCTTTGACGATTTTCACACCTTTTTCTTTCAACTCTTCGATAAGCGCATCCACTTCTGCTTCGCTTCTCATATTATGTGCTAATGTGAAGCCCGAAAAACCGCTTCCTTCTGGGGAAATTTGGGCATCATCTGCCAATTCTTCGCGTGGATAGAGGGCTAAGACAATCCCACCTGCTTTGAAAAAAGTGATTTCATCTCCGCTAGATTTTGTGGGCTTCCAGCCTAAAATTTCTGTATAAAATTGATAGGAACGTTCGTAATCTTTCACGCCCAAAGTGATGATATTTAAGTTTTGTTTCATGGTTATTTCCTCATTTGTAACTTCCGAAGCCTTGCGTAGCACTTCGGAAGTTTTTTGCTCTAATCCACTGTCAGCGTCTTTGACAAATTGCGCGGAAAATCGGGGTCGTAGCCGCGAGCAACGCTCATGTGATAAGAAAGCAATTGCAAGGGCAAAACCGCCAATAACGCGCTGATATTATCATCTTCAACATCGGGGATAATGATCAAATCATCGGCGTTGTCGTGGAGACGTTTATCATCGGGACCAATCACGATGGCGCGTGCGCCACGGGCTGCAACCTCATTGATGCCGCTGATGATGAGGGGAATATCATTTTTGCCCGCTGTAAAAATAATGGGGTAGTTTTCTGTCACTGCCGAAAGGGGACCATGTTTGAATTCGGTGGATAGCATCCCCTCGCAATGCGCATAGGTAATTTCTTTGAGCTTAAGTGCCCCTTCAAGGGCGATTGGGAATGTCGCTCCATACCCAAGCGTATATAAATCGTCAACATCGTCGAGAGTGGATGCGAGCTTCTCGACCCCCGGCGCGACCATCTCCAGCGTTTTCTCCATCAACTCAGGTATTGTCTCCAGCTCTGTTAAATCTCGTCCTGCCATTTTATAGGCAAGGTAGAGGAAGTTGTAGACCTGATTGGTAAAGGTCTTCGTCGCGGGGACACTGATTTCGTATCCACATCCTAGCGGTAAACAACTGGTTGTCGTTTGGGTGAGCGTGGAGCCAATCACGTTTGCGATGCCGAAAGCAGCCATCCCCTTTTCTTCGGCAGCATGGAGGGCGTTGAGGACATCCTTTGTTTCGCCTGATTGACTGACGAAGATACCCACGTCGTCGTGATTAACGGTCGGGGCGAATTGGGAGATGAATTGGGGCGCAAGAACGGGTATCGCCGCGCGACCCGCTATTTGGGCAAGGGCAACGGATCCAGAGATGCAGGCGTGATAACTTGTCCCGCAGGCAATCAAGTAGAGGTTACGCGCGTCCCGCATTTTGGCCACGATAGAATCCAGCTCGGATGAATCATCCAGTAAATGATGCAATTCCCGCGCAACTTGGGGCTGTTCGTGAATCTCTTTGAGCATGAAATGCGGATATCCGCCCTTTTGCACAGCATCCATTGTTTCAGTGATCAATTCTGGCTCACGCTCGATAATTTTGCCATCGGTGACGGAGCGGAGTTCGACGCGGTCTGCCCAGAGAATGATGATTTCGCCATCTTGCGGGCGGATGATTTTGCGGGTGAGGGGGAGGAGCGAGGGGAGGTCGGAGGAGAGGCAGGTGAAGCCCTCGCCGATGCCGATGACGAGACCGGAGCCTTTTTTCATGGCGTAGAGTTTGTCGTCGTTGACTTGACCGATGACGAAGGCGTAATCGCCGGCGAGATCGCCATAGGCGAGGCGGATTGCGTCGATGGTCTCGTAGCCGCGCTTGACATAGCGTTCGACCGCGTGGACACAGCTCTCGCCATCATTCTCGGAGCGGACGGTGAGACCTTCGGCGATGAATTGCTCGCGCAACTCGATATTATTGACCACGTTGCCATTATGCGCGCCGACCATGAGACCGTCCGAATCAAGATGCGGTTGGGCGTTGAGTTGCGAGGGCGCACCGAAGGTTGCCCAGCGGAGTTGCGTGATGCCGCGCTGACCGCTCATCTCGGCGATATTATATTTTTCTGCGACAGTATCTACTTTGCCTTCATCTTTGCGCAGGTCAATTTTATCGCCGCTGATGGTTGCCATCCCGACTGAGTCGTAGCCGCGATAGGTGAGACGCTCTGCCGCGCTGATCAGGATTTCTCCTAGGTTTTCTTCTTTTTCTTTGACGATACCGAAAATACCGCACATTTATTTTATCTCCTAGATGGTTTGTTTTTGTGTGGGAATTATAGCTGAGAATGGGGGGAAAGATGGAACGCGGATTTAACGGATTTTCGCGGATATTTTTTAACGCGAATTACGCGAATTGGCGAGTTACACAAAAAAAGCCGAGCGAGAGATCGCTTGGCTTTTTGATCTTTTATACTGATTATGTTATCTGTTGGTGGCGGTTGACTCCACACTTTTTGAGATTGTCTTTATATTAAACTCTTCCTTGTCTTAGAAATTCTAGTAATCCAGAAGATGACACTGTTGAGCTTTTTAGTGGTTTAAATGGAGCAAATTGTTTGAATGCTTTAAAGGGTTTAAATTGTTTAAAGCCTTTGAAAGGTTCGAATTTGGTGAATGTTGGACACGTGTTTTTGGTAAAACCGATTTGTTGACCTAAATGGTTCCAAATAATCTGATCTTCAAACCATCCTAAGTGCATGCCGTTAAAAACATATAAATTGTTACTTTCATCAATATAAGCCAGAGGTTCGCCATTGAATGAAAAAATCGTTTTATTTTTAGTGTCCTCTATGTAAGCAACAGGTTCCCCTTGTGAACCAAACAATGTGATTTCTCCTTCCATTATTGTTGAAGGAAGATTTAAACCAAATCTATGACTTGTAGCGACATCCAATTAAACAAGCATTTCTTCATCGTCATGTAAGCTGAATGTGCAGAACACTCTAATATTTTTTCCTCGCAATGTGAAAATATCATCATTTTTTGACGTGATCTTGGTAAAAGCTGATGAAATTATGCTTTCTTTATCTGATAGAGTTAGAAAAGAGTATAGAGTGCTAACTTCTTGCTGTGATTTATTACTAAGGTTTTTCATCGCAAGGTTAAACTGTGGGGTGACTAATACTTTCATGATTTAACCTCCCCATATAATTGAGGGTGTGAGAAAAGTTGTGTAAATGGATTATCCTAAGAAGAAGAAAAG
>JABGOQ010000102.1 GCA_018645405.1 Anaerolineae bacterium
GAGAATTTATGCCGATCAACTGCTCTTTTCTTAAACTGTCAGGTGACTAGATAAAGGAGAAATAAAATGAATACAAAAACCCTTAAACCATTTCTGGCCATTACTTTTGGATTAACCTGGGGAATCGCCGCACTGCTGATCTTTTTTAGCGACCAGGTTGCCGCAGTCTTTGGTGAACTCACCCCGAGCAATCCCTTATATATCCTCGCGGTATATGCGCCCGGCATTGCTGGTGTATTTCTGGTCTGGCGATCTTACGGACTGAAAGGGCTAGGTAGTTTCTTTCAGCGATTGACCTTATGGAGAATGCCCCGAGTTTGGTGGCTGTATCTCGTTTTGGGTATCCCCGTTATCGCTTACCTTAGCGCCGCACTGAATGGGACTATTAGCGATCCCTTTCATTTTTCCCCGTGGACTCAGGTATTTCCAGCGTTGCTGTCAGCCTTCTTTCTAGGTACTCTCGAAGAGTTTGGCTGGCGGGGAATCGCTCAGCCTTTGTTGCAGCGCAAGATGGCTCCCTTTTGGGCTGGTTTAGTCGTTGGTATTATTTGGGCAGCATGGCATATCCCTGCCTTTCTGATAGGTGGTGGGCTTCAATATGGCACCTGGGCCGCCCTGCCATTCTTTGGTGGTGTTATCGCTCTCGCCGTCATCATGACCCCCCTATTCAATATCTCTCGTGGCAGCCTGTTGATCGCTTATTTGTATCATTTTCAGATGATGAATCCTATCTGGCCTGATGCTCAACCCTGGGACAATCTCCTTTTCGGTCTCGTAGCGGTGATCGTCGTTGTTCTAAATCGGCATACGATGTTCAAAAAAGGAAGCGGCGTGACCGAGGTTCTCATGCCAGAGGAGACCCTAGTTTTCGAAAATTAATCTTAAGAAGTAAGTTGCATATATAAAAGAAAAAGCCTTCCGAGATGTGGATGATCTTGGAAGGCTTTTTTGACAGAGATCCTAAATCTAAAGCGGGCTAACTTTACTATCGAGAAGGGACTTTCTCAAGCTGGCGGCGCAATTTTGGCTAGACTAAGGTCGAATCAGGGGAAAGGTGTGGTTGTAGCTGTGTTCGTCGGCCCTGGCGGGAAAGGTGTGGTCGTAGCCGTGTTCGTTGGTCCTGGCGGGAAAGGTGTAGTTGTAGCTGTGTTCGTCGGCCCTGGTGGGAAAGGTGTGGTTGTAGCTGTGTTCGTTGGTCCTGGCGGGAAAGGTGTAGTTGTAGCTGTGTTCGTCGGCCCTGGTGGGAAAGGTGTGGTCGTAGCTGTGTTCGTTGGCCCTGGCGGGAAGGGTGTAGTTGTAGCTGTGTTCGTCGGCGTCGGCAGAATTGGTGTGGGCGTGTTGGTCGGTGTGTAGGTTGGCATTGGTGCCTCGCATACAAGCCCGCACGCATTGCTCCACAATACACCTTTTCCTGGGTGACCCGGTCGTTGATCGACTCTGAACATGTAGGAGCCCGAAGCACCGTTGGAATTATTGCTTGGATCATAAGTAAGGGTTTGGCACGTACCAGCAGCCAGTGCATTGATCGTATCACTGGCTATTACTATTCCTCTTTTAGGATTGCCGGATGCGATCCAGTACAACTCCCAGGTCGTCGTGCCAGCCATATTTTCGGAGCCCCTTCCATTACAAACTGTGGCAGTAATCTCATCACAGTCGCCATCACAGCTGGCTGTGAATTTCAAGGAGCTCTTGTCCCACTCCTCCGCGACCAAACCCAGAGCGTTTCCCGCGAACAAGAGACTCATCCCCAGGGCCAAAACTGTGGCAATTGTTATTTTTCTATTCATCGTTCACCTCTCCTTTGAATATAATAATTATGGTGAATCAAAATCTAAGGATTTTTCAATGCCACTTGGGTTACGATGTGGAGTGTAATGAGGTGAGCGTAATCTAAAATTGAAAATATTAATGTACCAATGTTTATCCAATTTGTCAATATTTATTATAAGTTGGAACCAAAAAGCGGCAGCTATTGCTACCGCTTAATCATTTAGGATTTTTTTCGTTGACTGGTATTTGCCTATATTCTTCATTTCAGGCTCGTATCAGGCTGGCTTGGGGAACGGGACTGTAGATTTCTGGCTCTTCTTTTTAGCCATTGTGGCCGTTTGGGGTGCCAAAACGCTAAGTGGAAAACAGAAATAAGTGCTATCTATAAATGAAAAAGCCTCCCAAGACGTGGATAATCTTGGAAGGCTTTTTGATTCTAGAGAAAAGGCAATCACCCCCGCTCCCATCTACGCCCATCACACCTTTGCAAACGGGCTGTTATCTACGCCAAAACGCATCCCGTAGATGACAATCACCTGCCCAACGCCCCACTCGGATGCGGGCACCTCGGCGAGATTGTCGCAAAAGATGCTCTATCTCTTAATTGAATCCACAATTCTTACAGTTAATTTCTCTGTGACAGGCTTTTCTAAACCATCAGCCTATATTGTACAAACAAACTGATAATTGCCATAACCAGGCCTTTCCATTTCATTTGTCTCGATGCCTTTGCCTAACGCTGTAGAAATATGGAAATTAAACATACCTGTATCATTGGCATGTAACATCCAATTTTCTCCACCGATGAATACAAAATCAGCATTATTAATCTTTTTAAAAGTGTACCTATTATCATCAAGCCAATCTTTTGAAGTTATGACTGGCACAAGCAGTTGTTCAGTATGGTCGGAACCCTTAAATTCGAAATGAATTTTTATAGACTTAGCAGCAACTGTGCCTTGATTTCGCATCAGAAGCCAGAAATGAGCATAACCTTGAGATACATCTATTGACGTTTTTAATGAGTTTGTATACCGTATCTTTGAAAGTGGTAAGTCATTAACGTTTCCCATCCCAATACTAATTACTGGCTTTTGATTGATGGTTGTTCGAATCTGGATAATTTCACGTAAAAGCACAGGAATACCGAATGCTGCTAATATGACCTGTATCCACCCCGCCAAGTCAGAATCAGGAAGTGTCATCTGAAATGCCGAATATCCAATTATTCCAATTGCAACTACAACAAACAGCCACACTATCGAGACATATTTTCTTCTTTCCATAACTTACTAAGAAGACGGCAGTCCCCAACTGCCGCCTTCTTCCTAATTTCCTAATCCCCTCCCTCCTACAACTTCGCAAACCTTGTCACCACCACCGCCGCGCTCGGGAGCGTCGCCTTATTCCCCACCTTCATCTCCGCAGGAGCAACACCAGCTTTCTTCGGTGCAGATTGATAAATAAAGATAGGCGTATCTTTCTTTGCAAATTTGAGCGGAACGTAGGCTTGCCCCGTCAAAGTGCCATTCATATCAGCGGCACAGGATGTGACCCAGCCGATGACTTTGCCGCGTTTGTCCATCACGGGATCGCCGTTATGCGCCATGCGCACGCCCTTCTCGGTGAAGGTGAATCTGACCACAACGCCTTTGCGTTTCTTTTCGTTGGCGATATAAGCATCCCGCCCGATGAAGTAGGGTTTATAGGTCTTGACGTAAGAGCCAAATCCGCCTTCGGCTACGCCCAAGTCGGATTTGCCCATTTTGCCAGAGCCGAGTCCCATTTCATGACCGTAAAGGGGCAGACCAAATTCGGTACGGAGACTATCGCGTGCGCCCAAGCCAATCGGTTTGATGCCGAATTGTTCGCCCGCTTTCATCACAGCCATCCAGAATTCGGCGGCGCGTTCGGGATGCACGAAGAGTTCAAATGCCATCTTTTCGCCGGTATAGCCGGTGCGGGAGACGATCAGGTCGAAGCCGCCTACAGTCGCATCGCAGAGTTTGGTGCGGGTGAGTTTCATAATGGCAGCACGATCTTCATCGCTCACGCCCATTGTCAATAGGATGTCTCGGGAACGCGGTCCTTGGAGCGCAATATCCACTCGTTGGGCAGCACCCAAGTTGGGGTCACGTAGGTTCCGGATTTCCGCATCATATCCATAAGTTCTCGCCCACGGATATTTATTATCTATCTTAACTTTTCCATCCCGCACCGATTCCAACCACGTTCGGTCTTTATCGTCATTGGAGGCATTCACCACAACGAGAAAATCGTCCAGTCCGCGTCTGTAAATCAGCGTATCGTCGATCACTTCGGCATCGGGGGTCAAAAATTGGGTGTAAAGCGAGTTGCCGAGACCCAGCCCGCCGATATCGTTGCCGCAAACGGTGTCTAAAAAGCTCGCCGCATCATCGCCGCGCACATCGTAAACGCCCATGTGTGCCACATCGAAAAGTCCGGCGGCGTTGCGGGTGGCGAGATGCTCATCCATCACGCCGCTATACCAAACGGGCATTTCCCAGCCCGCAAAGGGGATCAATTTGCCGCCCAATTCCTTATGCACATCGTAAAGCGCGGTGCGTTGCAGGGGCGAGCCGTCGGATTCTAGCCATTCAAATTCAAGCAGCGCAGCGCGCTCTTTCACTTCGAGCTGACCGATGCCCACATAAAAGGCTTTATCGTTTTCTTTTTCTTCTTTGCTTTCGCGCGGCGTGGGGGCTTCATCGGATTCTTTGACGACGAAGGGTCCCGGCACACGGCTAGCGGCGGAATTATCACTTTTTTCTATATTTAGGGAGACGTAACCATCGGATAAGTCCCGTAGCCAGGTGGCGGTTAAAACAGCATCTTCTTCGCTGACACTGAGTCTGTACGCTTCGCTCGTGATTTTAGCTAGGGTGCCTTTAACAATCTTCTCTGGGGTGTGGACGCAGGTTGCCGCGCTCTCTCCATCCTTAAGTGCAGAAAGATCGGCACTCAGCGCATAATCCAGCGTCTGACGAATTTGTTTGCCCATCAAATCGTAGGCAACCCAACCATCTTTGGCGTTAACTTTATCGTCAATATAATAGAAGTGGGGGTATCCGCTATCAACGGGTTCAAAATCCATCCCCGCAGATAAAGCCAACTCACGGATGCGAAGTTTCGCATCGTTCAGCAAGGCAAAATCGATATTCGCGCGGCGTTGGCGTTTTCGTTTTTTGGGTACATCCATGAAATAGGGCTGGCAACCGAGCAAAACATCGGAGATTACATCTGCCAATTCACGGGATTTTGCTTCATCAAATCCACGTTGCGTAATCCAGGGTGTGCCAAGTCGAATCCCCGAAGGCGCAAGAGCCGATCTATCACCCGGAATGGTATTTCTGTTCACGACCAATCCCGCCACATCCAAAATACGGGATGCCATATCGCCGCTCAAAGTTGCGCCATCTGCGCCTTTGACGCTGGAGCAATCGATATTAATCAGATGCGTATCCGTGCCGCCAAAAGGCACTTTTAAACCGCGCTTCTGGAATTGACCGACCATCGCAATCGCGTTATCAATCGTTTGTTGTTGAAGGTTTTTATAATCTTCGGTCTTGGCGAGTTTGAAAGCGAGAGCTAAACCAACAAAAGTATTGATATGCGGTCCGCCCTGTTCACCGGGGAAAACAGCCCGATCAATTTTGCGAGAGATCAGACGTTTTGTCGTCATCAAGACTGCGCCGCGTGGTCCATGTAGCGATTTATGCGTCGTGGACATAATCACATCCGCAATCCCCATCGGGGAGGGCACAATGCCCGCAGCCGTCAAGCCGCCGATATGAGAAATATCTGCGAGGAGATATGCCCCAACTTCATCTGCGATAGAGCGGAATTCATTCCAATCAGGAACCCATGAGTAGGATGAGAAGCCCGCAATAATCATTTTTGGTTTATGCTCAAGAGCTGACGCACGAATTGCATCGTAGTCGATTTGCTCGGTCTCAGCGTCAATCCCATAACTGATGATATTGTAATTTTTTCCTGAGCGGTTAACATGCGAGCCATGCGAAAGATGCCCACCGTGCAGCAAATCCATGCCCATGACTGTATCGCCGGGTTTTACGAGAGCGTGATAAACGGCATTATTAGCGGGCCCACCAGATAATGCCTGAATGTTGACATAAATCTCATCCGCCGTCACGCCATTTGCGGCGAAGGCTTCTGCCGCGCGTCTACGAGCGAGAGATTCGATGGTGTCAGCATATTCCACGCCTTTATAGTAGCGCGGGTCAGAATAACGGCGATAATGATTCAAGCGCACATCGTGGTCAAGAATCTCATCTTCGGTCATCCAGCGGCTATCTTCATCAGGGTAGCCTTCCGCATAGATATTCTGGAAAGCCGAAGCCAATCCCTCCCGCACAGCGATGGGAGCCTGGCTTTCAGAAGCGATCATAATCAGCTTGCGGACTTGTCGCTCCGCTTCAATTTGGGTTAATTCAAATACTTTGGGGTCTAGTTCTTCGAGGGTGCCGCGGACAAGAAAATCGGTCATTATATACTCCGTTAGATAGGGTAGGTTAGATTATAAGAGGAATAGGTCAAGTTGTCTGACCTTTACAAATTGTAGAACGAGAGGGGGCGGGGGTCAAGTGTAAAAAGGCATATTTCACGGAATATCCAAATTAAGGAAGATCAACTTCCTCATTGTTCTCCACTAAATATGCCGCCATCCCCCCTTTTTCTGGTGGCATTTCGTAAGCAAAGAGTAAATAGCCCTCATCAAAATCATTTGGCTTCCAATCCGGGAAATCAAAGGCAACCGCCACCACTCTCGCTCCCGGTTTAAGCTGCGCTGCCAAATCATCTTGCAGACGGATTGCCTGGTCGGATGTCAGATAAGCAAAGACGACGTCAGCATCGCTCAGGTCAGTACGATAGAAATTCTCACGGCGCACGCTCACTTTAGACTTGCTTCCGCTAAAAAAACATCTCAGCCAAGTAAACGCATATTGCAAGGGGCTTGCCTCGATGCCAATAGCACGCGCGCCAAACTCTTCTGCTGCCATCAAGATGATGCGTCCATCCCCTGCGCCGAGGTCGTAGAGCAATTCATCTGGCTTTAAACCTACCATCTCCAATGCCCTACGAACGCGGTCTTTCGCGGTCGGAACCCAGGGAAGCCCATAGAAAAAGGGGACGATTGTCCAGAGCCCGTAAATCAGCGAAAGAATTGATACGAAATATAAAATGATGAAAAGAAATTTAATCATTTGCCTTTCTCCATTCTGCGCAAGGCTAGAACTGCAATGATATTAAAGAGAACAGCTCCGATTGCCACCACAGGGAAACCAAAGCGATATAGAAAAGTGCTCAAGGGTGCGCCGATAGCACGTCCAAGAGAAAGGGAGGCAACGTTGAAAGACATCAGCGTCGCGCGAGCGGAGGGCATGATTTCTGTCATCATCGGGATGATGCTGACGATGGTGAATTCAAAGGTGATGTAGAAGAGAAAAAGCCCCAGCAGCGCGCCGAAGGTAGTTCGTCCTAAAAATGGCAAAAGTAATGCGGCAATTGAGTTGGCAGCCAATCCAAAACCGACAGCACGCTCTTTGCCGAGTTTATCCGCAAGAACTGCGACCAACCCCTCACCGCCAAGTTCAGAGATGCCGATCACCGCCGCTGATGCAGCTAATGCAGCAATTTTTAGTCCAAAGGAATCTTCGAGCCAGACACCGAAGATCAGGCTGACGGTTTCATTGGCAACTGTTGCCCACAAACCGACGCTGAGTCCCGCGATTGCAGGAGCATAGCTGAAGACGTTCCGAAAACTTGTCCAGACGGAGGCGCGTGTCCGCACGAGCGTTTCATCGTCGGGGATTTGGAGGAAGATCAGGATGAAAGTCAATAATCCTAGACCCATCAGAAGCGGGAAGGGGGCTATCCATCCACCGCGTGAGATTAGAAATCCCATGAGCGGGATGCCGAGAATAAAAGCGAATGACCAGCCTAACTCGGTGACGGCGAGGATGCGGCCGCGTTTCTCGTAGGGGGTGCGGTCGCTGATGTAGGCTTGCATGGCGGGGTCGAAAATGAGTTTGGCGAGGCTGGCGAAAAACATCGAGGCAAAGAGGACGGGGAAGGTGGGGAAGACAACGACGATGCCCATGCTGAGGGTGAAAAGCCCGAGCGCGAGGAGCATCCCGAATTTGTGCCCGCGTCTGTCGGCAAGGGGCGTGATAAAGGGGATGATCCCGCCGCCGATGGCGCGTGCAGTTAGGGCAAGAGACATGGTTTCGATATCCACACCGAGCGCGCGGGCGAAAACCCCGAGAAAGGGATATGCCATGCGGTGGGCGGTGTTGAAGATGGTACGGATGAAGGCGAAGAGGGCAAGTTGCATGAGAGGAAGTTGAAGGTTTAAGGTTGTAGGTTGGAATGTAACCGCTAATTTGCGCAAATTAGCGCTAATCTTCTTTCGCGTAGATTAGTGAAGATTAGTGGTTTGTTTTTGGAAGAAAGAAGCGGGTGACAAAATAGGAGGAGAGCCACGCAAGTAAATTCAGCCCAACGAAGAAACTAATGATCGTCCAGTTACCTGAGTTGAAGATTGGGGATGGGGGCGGGTGCATGATATTTTCAGCATTAGCGAAAGTGTAGCGCAGAATAATGATGAAGAGGATATTCGCTGTTGCGGTCAGCCAGTTGATATCGAGCATCCACAAGCCGATTTGGAGAAGCAGCCCGACGATAGCGAAGGTCATCGCAAAGCGGAAGCGTGGCTCGGCAAGGAAGAGACCGTTCCAATTGGATTGCATCGCCCACATGGAGAGGGGTAGATAGGTGATCCAATAGAAGATGCCACTTCGACCAAGTGCGGCAGACCAGCGATGAAACACTTCTTTGCGCATGATGAGGGCGATAAGCCCTGCTAGAGCAGCGAGGATGAAGAGCAGTTCGGCGGTCATCACCCACGCGCCGTGCAAGTAGACGAGGCGGACACCTGCACCAAGAGTCGCTTCTTCGGGGCCGAAGAAAGTCGTCACGATGATGGCGAGGAGAGTCAGGAAAAAGGAGAGAAGGGGGGAGTTTTTTAGTTTGGACATGGGATAGATTTTACCTTGAATCGTAAAACGTATTGCGTAATGCTTTTCTTACGTTTTACGTAATAAGCAATAAGAATCAGGTAAAATACCCCCATGAACTGGCATAAAACAACCCTCGAAGTCCGTACGTCTGGAAAAGGTCTCTACGAAGTGAGCGCAGCAATTCGCGAGCAATTGCGTGAGTGGGGTGTTGATGAAGGAATGTGTTACCTCTTCGTTCAGCACACCAGCGCATCCCTGCTCATCACCGAAAGCTGGGATCCCTCTGCCCGCGCCGATTTAGAGACTTTCATGGAAAAGCTCGCCCCAGAAGGAGAGCGATGGTATACGCATACGCTCGAAGGTGCGGATGATGCGACATCGCATATCCGCTCTATGATGACAGATGTGAGTATCACGATTCCTGTTGATGATGGTAATCTCTCGCTCGGGCAATGGCAGGGCGTTTATCTCTTTGAGCATCGCAAACGCCCGCATCGACGACGGATTTTAATGAGAGTATTGGATATTGACTAAGATGAGATTGTAGAAAGGAGCGGTATTCAAGCCGCTCCTTTTTTATGGTATTATGATGCCTTGAAATAATACTAAAACAATCCTAATAGGAGTATTAAATGCGAGCGAAGAAAAAAGGTTTTTCAGTTTTTGCTATTCTGGGAATAGCACTTATTTTAGGGCTAGCTTTTTTCGGCTATCTCTTTTTACGTGAACCAGAAGCGCCCAGTGAAGAGATGGCTAACTCCTCGGAAATATCCCCTGTTCAATCCGAATATGAAGATAGCCCCTCAGAAGTGTCTGCCGATGCAGGTGTTTTTCAGATTGACCCAACTCAATCAGAAGCTCGGTTCACAATGAATGAATTATTGGATGGTAAGCCTACGGTTGTTGTGGGTGTAACCAGTCAGATTAGTGGGGGATTTGATGCCGATTTTGAGCAAATAACAGATGTACAAATTGGCGAAATTCTGGTCAATGCACGAGATCTTACAACGGATAAATCCTATCGTAATCGCGCAATTCATAATCGAATATTGGATAGCAATACTTATGAGTTCATCAGCTTTGTGCCGACGCAGGTGACTCCGCTCTCGGAAGAAGTTAATTTTGGCGAGAGTGTTGATTTTGAGATCAGCGGTGCTTTGACGATTAAAGGTGTCACTCAAGATGTCATATTCACGGCGAGTATCACCCCTGTCTCTGCAACACAGATCGAAGGACATGCCGAGACCTTATTAGCCTATGCCGATTATGGGATTAGCATTCCTTCGGTTCAGAAAGTGGCTGAAGTGGACGAAGAAGTTTTACTGGAAATTGATTTTGTCGCTTTGGCTGGAACAGAGTAAATACTCCCGCAAATAAAAAATCCCCGAAAATTTTCGGGGATTTTTGTTTTTAATGATTATGATCTTCGTGGTGAACATGCCCGTGAGATAATTCCTCTTCGCTTGGGTCACGGAGTGCAACAACTTTCACGGAAAAGAGTAATTCTTTCCCTGCCAAAGGATGGTTGAAATTTAAGAGTGCCATATTATTTTCAATATGCTCAATCCGGGCGTAGGCTGGTTGACCTTCTTCGTTTTCCACCTGTAATTCAGTTCCGACCTCTACGGGGATATTTTTGGGGAATTGATTTGCAGGAACTTCCATATAGGCTTCTTCATCGGTTAGCCCGTATCCATCTTCAGGGGCGACAACCACATCTTTGCTCTCTCCAATTTCCATGCCGAGCATCTCACGTTCTAACCCAGGGATGATATTCTCTTTTCCCTGCAAGAACTCTAATGGCTCGCGTCCCTTAGATGAATCGATTTCCTCGCCATCTACGGTGAGGGTGTAATCTATGGCTATAACCAGGTTTTTTTTTACTTTTTTTTCTTCAGTCATTTTTTCCTTTGGAGAAAAATCAATTAACTAATAATCTGTTTTTATGAAAAAATCTCTTTCAGCTTTTTCTCCACCTCGTCGAAAGCCTCCTTAAGTGGAGGGATGAGGGGCTTTAGAGCAGAAAGACCTTCGGATTCTCCCCGTTTTTCTAAGTCGGCAAGCAAGCCAGAAAGGGGATTTGCTCCGACGGTTGCCGCAGTTGACTTAAAGGTATGCGCAGCACGAACAAATTCATCTACATTATTTTTTAAGAGAGCAGAATCCATTGTTGCGAGTAATTCGCGTGCGTTAGTATAGAAGCTATTCAGGACATCGGCAATAAATTCATCTGCTTCGTCCTCCATTACTTCACGATAGGCTTCAAGGGCAGAGGGGTCTATAATCATTTTCACAATCCTTTAGCGCGGAGACGACGTGACTTGGTTGCCACCAGCTTCTTTTGCGCGGTAGAGAGCTTCATCGGCAGATTGGATAATATCATCAAGAAGAGCGATGGCACCAGTTACTTTTGATTGCGTTGCAACACCCGCGCTGGCAGAAAGAGAAAGCATGCCTCCCTCAGGGAGCGCAAGTTTTGTTAGGGCAATTCCTTCAACTATGCGTTTCGCGGCATTTTGTGCGGCATTCTCAGGTGCACCAGGTAGAACGACCAAAAATTCATCGCCAGCCCACCTGCCAACACCATCATAGGCGCGACTGCGTTCTTTAACGATCTGTGCAATTAATTTAAGTGCTTCATCACCCGTTAGGTGCCCATGTTGGTCGTTGACATTTTTAAATTGATCAATATCAAGAAAAATAACACTTAGTGGCTCAGAAACACGACGCGCACGTTCTAGTTCGGCACGTGCAAATTTATAAATCGCACGACGGTTTAGCAAACCCGTCAGGCTATCTACCATTGCAAGTTTTTCAAGCTGGTTATTTGCCTGTGTTAGCCCATCTTCGAGTGCAAGCACCCTCTCACCAACAGCTACGCGGGCTTCTAATTCAGTTGGGTTAAAAGGTTTGGTAATATAATCATCTGCCCCCGCATAAAGGCCTTTCACAATATCCTCGTCTTTGCTATTGGATGTGACGAGAATTGTATAGACATAGCCTGGCAAGGCTGCAGCACGAATTTTCTTGATCAACTGAATGCCGTTCATCAGCGGCATATTCCAATCAGTGATAATAAAACGTATTGGCTCTGGTTCCTCCTGGATTTTTTTCCAGGCAGCTTCCCCGCTATCAGCGAGAAGAACTTCGTAGCCCAAACGCGTTAACGTTTTTTCCACAATTCGTCGAGCTACTTGCTCATCATCAACGACCAAGACTTTTAACATGGAGACATTATACTTTAAC
>JABGOQ010000049.1 GCA_018645405.1 Anaerolineae bacterium
TTATATGCACGTGCATTTCTTTTTGTAGAAACGATTCTTTTTATCCTTTTGGGAATAGGGTACATCTTAGAGGTTTGGCAAAAAAACAAAAAGGATAATCTTGGATACGCGATGGTTATCGCAAATATTGCTGTGGGGGCAAGCTTCTTATTCGACCCAGATTTCTTAAAATCTTCTCTATATTTACCCGCTTTTCCTGCTCAAGCTACATTGGGCTTTATTTTTATCGGGACAGCTATCATAGGAATTCCTTCTCTTTTGCTATCTAAAAAAGAGATTTTTCATAAATTCTCCAAGTTGATAATTCTTCCTTGGCTGGGATGGGCTTTCATATTTGCCAGAGTACCAGAGATTGGTATCTTTTTGCCCTATATTGTTATTTCTTCAATGCTCTTGACCTCAGGCTTGATACCCTTTGAGAAAATTCGTCTGCCAGAAAGCAGGATGTTCGGTAACCTTGTTTTTCCCGCATCTGTTTTACTCCAAGGGCTTCTTCTTGCCCTTTTTTATTATCTTCTTCAAGGGAACACGCCTCACGCTGCTGAAAAGAATGACGTTGTCCTGCTCTTCTCATTTACTCTCAGTCTTTTTCTGCTTTATAGTGTGATGAAATCGCACTCTGTGATTAATAAGCTAATCTCTAATGACCATATAAACCAGAAAGAGGGTGCCAAAAAAACGCTTTTTGAAAAGTTTTCAAATCGTTTGTTTGCTCCTGCGAAAGAGCTGCTTCCCCTTTCGGAATGGCAGGCCAAGAAAATACAACTTTTATCAGCCGAGTTGACCAAAGAGCGAGAGGGTGCTAAACGTTTTGCGATGCTTAATAATCTGCGAAAGCAACTTGATGATCAACTGGATGACCCCGTTGCCGCGCAGCTAGTAGTCAATGCAACTCAACTTCATTTTGGAGCAAGTATTGTCGCAATTCTCAGCTACGATATTGAAACGCACGAACTTTGCTCATTAGCCTCTGCAGGGAAGAGAAGTTCCAGCATCCCATCGGGATATCGCCAAGACATTGATTCTGGGATTATGGGGAGGTCAGCCCGCCTTCGTAAGACACAGGTTGTAAATGATACAGCACTGGACGACGATTATTTTGATTTAGAAGAGGCAAAAAGTCTTTCTGAGATCGCTATTCCCCTTATTCATCACGGGCATCTAAAAGGTGTTTTGGTTATTGATGCTGAAGAAAAGAAAGCTTTCTCTGCAGCAGATATTCGAACACTTGAAAGAATTGGGGAAGAATTGATCAATACTTGGGAGAGATCGGGGCATAATCGTCGTTTAACAACGCTTATTGAATCGAGCATATCTCTATCCACATCACTTAACCCACAAGCTGCTGTTAAAGAAATCACGCTCATTGCTAGAGAAACCTTGCAAGCGCGTTTTGTCTTTGTGGCCCTCTTTGATCAGGATGGTTCTTTCACGCGCTCTTCATTTGAAGGGGATGCGCCCAACTTGCAAGCTTTTCTCAGTAGGGATTTGGCTACAAATCCATTACTGAGAAAAGCTCTTGACGCAACAGAGCCCCTGCGGGTGAGGGATATTCGTAGGCATAAATATGCGCCTACTATTAAGCTGGATGATAATATACTGCGCGGAGTGATCATTATTCCTATTCGTCTGTATGGGGTAAGTATTGGAGCAATCTTGGGTTTTGGCAAACAAGGTGGCGTTTTCTTTACCAGAAAAGATGAAGCTCTTGCCAAGTTGCTTGCAGCGCAAGCGGCTGCAGCTATTGAAAGTGCGTGGCTTATTCAGGAATTACGCTCTACTGCGGTGAGGACCACCCTGCTTTATCAGCTTAGTTTTGGGATTATTGAAACAGAGAGTATAGAAGAAGCCGCGCAACTAATTGCTGGAACCGCGCATCGTCTTGCGAAAACATCGGTTGCGGGTATTGTTCTTTTCTCGTTAGATAAAAAGATTCAAACTGCTCTAGAAGTGACTGCCGAAGGCGTTAATTTTGATAATACTGTTCCGATAGAGTTTATTAGGCAAACATTGGACGCAGGAGAAACCATTACTGCCTCCAGCGGGGAAGCATCGACCCATATTTATTTGCCGATTCAAACCCATCTGCGTAAATATGGCGTTTTATGGATGGAATTTACAGAGAGCGAACGGCAGGCTTCATCTCAGGGACAAACCTTAAAAACCTTGGCGAATCAGGCAGCTATTGCGCTTGAACGTGTAATATTTTTGCTTGAATCTCGCAAAAAAACACATGAGCTTAAAGGCACTTTTGCTAAACTGGAAAATAGCTACGACCAGACCTTGGGTGCGCTAATGTCTGCTCTTGATGCGCGAGATCGAGAAACAGAGGGGCATAGCATGCGAGTTGGGAAAGCCGCATATTTGCTGGGAAAGGAATTCAATCTTTCTGATGCACAGCGTAACTCTCTACAGCGTGGCTCTCTTTTGCACGATATAGGTAAAATTGGCGTCAGTGATGCCATTCTCAATAAAGCTGGCAAACTCACTGACGAAGAGTGGGTAATTATGCGCCAGCACCCATCTATTGGAAAGGCGATTATTGAAGATATTCCTTTCTTGCAAGACGCGTTACCGATTGTTTATTCTCACCATGAACGCTGGAACGGGAGTGGTTATCCTCTTGGGTTGCGTGGGACAGAAATTCCTCTTGAAGCGCGTATTTTTGCCGTTGCTGATATTTTTGACGCGCTAACCAGCAATCGCCCTTACCGAGTAGAAATAAGTGACGAAGAGGCTCTGGCTTACCTTCAAGAACAGGCAGGGATTCTAGTTGACCCAGACGTAGTTGTTGCTTTTGAGCGTTTGCTAAATGCTCAAAAGATTAGAGGCGCAACGATACCGATTCGTTAAATTTAGCAAGGGTTCAAAGCTCTTGTTAGATTTTTTACCCCAACAACTCCTTAAAAGCAGCCACCGTTTTCTCCACAGCCTCATCATCGATCCAATAATGCAAGACCATCCGGAAGCGATGTTTTCCCGTCACTCCAATTCGGATTCCGTGGGCCTTGTGCATATGGGCGGCAACTTTGTCTGCTGAATATTCGATATGCTCTGCCAAATTCATAAAGATCATATTCGTGTGAGGAGTTCCCTCATCAAGGACTAAGCCGGAAACGCTCGCAAGTCCTTTGGCTAGCTTCCATGCCCGAGCGTGATCTTCTCCCAAGCGATTTGCCATTTTATCTAGTGCCACAATCCCGGCTGCTGCGAGAATTCCTGCTTGGCGCATCCCACCGCCTAATTGTTTGCGTAAGCGATGTGCTTTTGTGATGAATTCGCGTGAGCCGCATAAAACCGAGCCGACAGGCGCAGAAAGCCCTTTGCTCAAGCAAAATGTGACAGAATCAAAAGGCGAAGCAAGTTCCTTTGCAGAGGATGATAAAGCCGCAGCAGCGTTGAAGATACGTGCGCCGTCAAGATGAAGGGAAATCCCATGCTCTTTGGAAAAATCCCCGACTTTATTTGTATAATCCAGCGGAAGAACTGATCCGCCACAACGATTATGTGTGTTTTCTAAAGCAATGAGACGTGTAACCGGCTCATGCGTGTCGTTCCAGCGAATATTTTCTTCTATATCTTCGAGGAGCAATTTTCCATCATCCTGATTTTGGAGTTGGTGTGAATGAACACCGCCCAATGCCGAAATACCGCCTGCTTCGTAAAGAAAGATATGGGCTTTGTTGCCAAGAATTACCTCGTCGCCGCGCCCACAATGGGAGAGGACGGCAGCCAGATTGCCCATCGTTCCTGAGGGGAGAAAAAGTCCTGCTTCTTTGCCGAGCATTTCAGCAGCCTTTTCTTGGAGTTGGTTGACTGTGGCATCCTCGCCGTAAACATCGTCTCCGACTTTGGCTTTTGCCATTGCTTCACGCATTTCTGAGGTGGGGAGAGTGACAGTATCTGAACGTAGATCTATTATTTTCATGGGGGAGTGCTCCTTTGGATTGAGTAAAATTCACCTGTCCATTTTACCGCATTAGAAATCTCTTGCCTTAGTTTTTTTCTTATGGTATTATCTCGCATTGACAAGACCGACTGGTCGGTCTGATAAAGAATATGACAACTCTATCTGATAAAACCCGCTCCCGAATTCTTGATGCCGCTGCCGATGTCTTTGCAGACAAGGGTTACCATGATGCGCGCATGGATGAAATTGTAGAAGCTTCGGACACATCGAAAGGGGCGGTTTATCATCATTTCCCGAGCAAGAATTACATATTCTTTGCATTGATCGATAAGTTTACGAAATTGCTTGAAGAGCGTTTACGTGAAGCGATTGAAAAAGAAGAGCACGGACTCCAGCGCGTGGACGCAGCGATTAAAATCTGTATGCAGACTTTTGGCCAGCATCGTACTTTGGCGAAAATAGCCCTTGTTCAGGCTGTGGGATTGGGAGAAACATTTGAGACAAAGCGGCGTGAGATCAATGATCGCTTTGCTGGAATTATTCAGACATATCTTGAACAGGCAATTGCAGATGATAGCATCCCAGCGATTGATACAGAAGTTGCTGCTCGGGCATGGATGGGCGCACTCAACGAAGTTGTTTTACGCTGGGTATATACCGGCAGCCCCAACCCTGACCGTGCCGCTCCCGCCTTGCAAACTTTGCTTCTACGCAGCATTGGCGTGTCTGAAGAAAGAATTGAAGAATTAAATAAAAATTAATTATGCAACAGATATTTGTGGGTTGCATAAAATAAAAATAAAGAGGTTTAAAAAATCATGAAACGTAATATAATTTTTGGAGTAGCTCTTCTGCTCTCCCTCAGTCTTATTTTAGGGGCTTGCGCGCCAAAACCTGCTTCTGAGCCTGTTGGGGAAGTGGCAATTGATGCCGACGAATTTGATGATGAGGGCGACGAAGACGAAGGCGAGGCTGGTCCCGTCACATTAAGGATTGCCGTTCTCCCAATTATAGATACCATCCCACTTTTTGTTGCTCGTGATGAAGGTCTCTTTGAAGAGTTTGGTTTAGATGTCGAGTTTATCCCCGTTTCATCTGCCCCAGAATTAAGCCAAATGGTTGCTTCTGGTCAGGCTGATGGCATGGTCACAGATGGGCTTACAGTTGCCTTTTTTGATAAAGAAGAAATTCAAATTCAAATTGTGCGCTATGGGCAAACGCCTTCGGCGAATACAGGGCACTTTTTCATTCTTGCCGCAAATGGCAGCGGGATTTCCACTCCTGAGCAGTTGAAAGGCGTTGAAATCGGTATTTCAGAAGGAACAATTATTGAATATATTACTGATCGTTTGCTCCAAAAACAAGGCTTCCTTGCAAATGAGATCAAAACAATTGCAGTCCCTAAAATTCCTGACCGTATGGCTTTGCTCGCCTCTGGCGAATTGCAGGCAGCCGTATTGCCCGATCCGCTTGCATCTTTAGCAGTACAACAGGGTGCAACAATTATCTTGGACGATTCTCAGACACCAGAATATGGTGCAAGCGTTTACGTCTTCACAACCGAAATGATCAATGAGCAGCCAGAAGCGATCGGCTCTTTTGTAGAAGCGATTGATATTGCCGTCAGATTCCTCGCTGAAGACCCAGATGAATATATCCCCGTCTTAACCGATAACAAACTCATTCCACCTCCATTGATAGAAAATTATACAATCCCACCCTTCCCAACGGGAATTTACAGCGAAGCCGAATGGCAAGATACGCTCGCTTGGGCACAGCAAAAAGGATTACTTCTTGTTGATATACCCTATGCAGAAGCAGTAAACACATCCTTTTTGCCCTAAGCGCACACTTGCGATACAATCAAGAGGCTGGAGATTTCCAGCCTCTTTTTTTATGATGATCACTCTTACCGACCTCACCTTCGCTTATCCCCAAACCGCGCCCGTCTTGCAAAACTTCAATTGGCAAATTCGGCGCGGAGAACGCTGGGCACTTCTTGGGCCTTCAGGATGCGGCAAAACAACCCTGCTATATTTGCTCGCTGGGCTGCGTTTTCCCTCCTCAGGCGAACTGCTGATTGATGGTGAATCCCTTTCCCGTCCCCGCCCACATTCAGGATTGATTTTACAAGAGTACGGATTATTGCCCTGGGCAACAGTCCGCGAGAACGCAGAATTAGGATTGCAAGTACATGGATTTTACGGCGCAGATGGAATTCACGCTCCGCATGGCGAAACGGCCGTGACCCCAAATTTGCTTCCGTGGCTCGAGCGTCTCGGGCTGGACGCATTATCCGATAAATACCCCTCCCAACTTTCTGGTGGACAACGTCAACGTACCGCAATAGCCCGAACATTAGCCCTTAACCCAGACCTGCTCCTGATGGATGAACCCTTTTCTTCTTTAGACGCCGTTACCCGCGCCGATTTGCAAAAGCTAACCCTCGAGCTTTGTGCCGAACAAAATTTAACCCTTGTCATGGTCACACATGCCATCGAAGAAGCCGCGATTATGGGGCAAAAAATCCTCCTTCTTGGTAATCCCCCAATTATAAAACCACTAATTATTGATAACCCAAAAGCTGGAAAAAAAGACTATCGCGATAGCCAAGAATATAATCAGCTTTGCCACGATCTACGTCAACGGATGGAGGTCGTATGAAAAAGCGTGACGTTATCCTCGCTGCCTTTGGGATTTTTCTTTTTTGGCAAATTTCTGCGCTGATCGTTAATCGTAATATTCTCCCCTCGCCTTTAGTTGTAGTTCCTATTTTTTTTCGAGAATTGTTAAACGGCAATATGCTGTCACATGCTCTTGCCAGCTTATGGCGTGTAGTAGCGAGCATGTTTCTTTCTGTTGCACTTGCCGCTCCTACGGGGCTTGCGCTTGGTCAATCAAAAAGATTTAATCGATTCTTTTCCCCCGTCATCTATTTGCTTTATCCTATCCCGAAAGTGGTGCTTATCCCGATAATCTTGCTTTTCTTCGGGATTGGCGATCTGCCGAAAATCATCATCATCTTTATGATCCTCTTCTTCCAGATTTTGGTACTGGTCAGAGATCAAGCTGCTGCTCTTCCAACAGAGTTAATTCAATCTGTGCGGAGTTTGGGAGCAGGAAGGCGCGCCTTATTTCGTTTCGTCTATCTTCCAGCCAGCCTGCCTGCAATCCTGACAGCCCTGCGCCAATCAGTCGGGACAGCGGTTGCCGTGCTCTATATCACCGAGACATTCGCCACACAACGCGGCTTGGGCTATTACATCTTCCTTAATGCCAGCACACTCTTTGATTACCCGACCATGTATGCGGGCGTCCTCGCTATGAGTCTTCTCGGACTGGGACTATACTTTAGCGTAGATTGGCTGGAGCATCGCCTGTGTAAATGGCAGTTTGTGGATTAAAAGAAAAGCGGGGTTTTAGAATAGTTTTGCGATAGAAATTCCCACTAAAAACAAGACGCTATATAGCAACGCGATTTTTCCCGTCCCCGCCAATGCCTGATTTAACGGACGACCAAGCTCGCTAAAAACGACCAGAGCAACTTTCCACGCGAAAGGAATTGAGAGCCAAACCACCAACGTCCAAACGGGGATGATATTTGCCCACATTAGAACAGGGAGAATAAGATAAGAAATTACCAAAAGAACTAGGTATTCTTTGCGTGTAACTATAACGCCAAATCGTACAGCTGTAGTAATCTTTCCTGCTAACTTATCCATATCAATATCGCGCAGATTATTCACAACGAGAATATTGACAATTAGCAAACCAATCGGCACTGACATCCACCATGCGGCGGGAGAAGTTCTCAATGCCTGAACGTAATATGTCCCGACCACCGCTGCGACCCCGAAATAGAGAAAAACAAAAATATCAGCCAAACCTCCCTTATCGCTGATGGGGCCTGTATACGCAATCGCGGCAAGAATAGCCGTTAGCCCGATGAGCAAAATTGCCCATCCTGCAACAGTGATCAGATAAATGCCAATTAGCGCGGAGAGAAAAAAGGTCAGCCACATACCCGCTTGAACTTCTTTTGGCGTCAATAATCCTGCCTGTGTGACGCGGAGAGGACCCAAGCGCTCTTTACTCTCTGCCCCACGCAGATAGTCAAAAACATCGTTGGCAAGATTACTGCCAATTTGGAGAAGAAGTGCGCCAATCAGCGTAGCTAAGGCGGGGAGAAGGTGAAAATAGCCATCGTAAAACGCGAGGGCAGACCCAGCGATCACACCCGCGCCCGCAGCAGGAAGGGTTTTGGGGCGAATGGCGAGAGTCCAGATTTGAAATTTTGTGAGATCTATTGTGTTTTCAGGTTGCATGGGGCAAAAAACACCACAAAGGCACAAAGAGCACAAAGAAAAACTTAGTGAACTTTATGCCTTTGTGGTGAGACTAATAATTTGATCGAAGCTCTATTAATACACTTTCTAATTCTTCAGGCAATGCCGCTTCAAAGGTACGTGGTTTGTCTTCATTCGGCAATTTGATTGTCAAACGTGCCGCATGGAGAAATTGACGAGGCATTTCTATCTTTTGTCTTCTGTGTCCATAATCGGGGTCACCAACAACGGGTGTACCGATAAATTTGCAGTGCAGGCGAATTTGATGCGTACGACCAGTCATTATCGCGACTTCCAGCAAGGTCTGTTCGCTGAAATTTTCCAGGGTTTTATATTCACTGATGGCATTTTTGCCTTTCCCCTTTTTTACGACCGCCATCTTTTTACGCTGCGCAGGGTCGCGACCAATCGGGGCTTCGATGCGTCCGGTGGGGGTGGGGGGCGTACCATCTACTAAGGCGATATATTTCTTTTTGACCGTGCGCGCCATAAATTGCTCTTGCAAAGACTGCATGGCAGTATCGTTTTTTGCCATGATGATGACGCCCGAAGTATCTTTGTCGAGTCTGTGCACTACGCCCGGTCGAATTTCTCCGCCGATGCCTTCCATCTCGGGGGCGTGGGCGAGTGCGGCGTGAACCAACGTTCCTGATACGTGCCCTGCTGAGGGGTGTACCACCATCCCGGCGGGTTTGTTGATGACGAGGACATCATCGTTCTCGAAAATAATATTTAGAGGAATATTTTCAGGAACTAGATCTGTCTTTTTTGCGGGTGGGATTCTCACTATCACCGTTGTGTCTTGCGTTAGCTTTATGCCGTTCTTTTTGGCGATTTTGCCATTTACTGTGACCAATTCTTTTTCGATCAGCCCTTGTAAACGAGTACGCGTAAACTCAGGTAATTCTTCGACGAGAAAATGATCGAGACGAGATTCTTGGGGAGAGGCAAAATGTAGCTCTACTATTCTATCTTCCATTAAATGGAATCCTCTGCACTCAGGTGCGGTTCCGTTTCCAATCCATTTTGCGAATCGCTCTCAGCCCTGGCTTGCTTTTCGCGTTTCTCCATTATCCAGACTCCGATCAGCATGATCGCCGTGCCGACGGTGATGCTCGCATCTGCCACATTGAAGACGGCGAAATTACCGACGGAAATCCAATCGGTGACGGTACCATCAAAAAGCAGGCGATCTGTGAGATTGCCTGCTGCGCCAGCTAATTGCATGGCCAATGCGAGGCGCAGGAACCAGTCGTTAGGTTCGATTTGGTGATAAAACCAGATGATGGCAATGATGACGACAAAGGCGAGGACGGTGAAAACGAGCGCGCCATTTTGAAACATGCCAAAAGCTGCGCCTCGATTATGCCAGTGGACGGCGCGGGCATAGGGGGCGAGGTTTTGCCAACCTTCGGGAAGCCATGTGCCGCCAGTGGGGATATTGGCACGGACGAGATTTTTTGTCCCTTGGTCGAGGGCAACGAGGACGCTCGCGATGGTGAAGAGGAAGAGATAGTTTTTTATTGCTTTCAAAATGATGGTGCTCCTGATAAATGATATATAGAATGATGCGTAAAACGTGAATTGTGATGCGTGAATTTTAAATCACGTTTCACGATTCACGTTTTATTCTTCTCTATTTTACCCTAAAGCCGAGAAAAGCATCTTTGCGCCGCCAACTAAAAGGATGCCTGCCAGAATTTTTCTAATAAGAAGATTTGGTAATCGTCTGCTGCCGTATTCTGCGCCAATCCAGCCGCCGAAGATGACGGCGATGCCCCAGTAGAGGATTTGTGGTGGGAGGCTGAATGCGTTGCTCCAGTAGCCTGCAAGTCCAGAAATTGAGTTGACCAAAACGAAGACGGTAGAAACCCCAGCAGTTTCTTTAGGGCTTGCCCAGCCCATAAGCAAGATAAGTGGAGCGAGAAAAATCGCGCCACCAACGCCTGTGACTCCAGAGAAAAACCCGATGATCGCGCCGCTGAGAAGGGCTGCCCAAAATGGCGGCGGGGAAATGTTTTTTTCTTCAGCTGTGCGAGCGGTGATGAAGAGTCGTGTTGCGGCGTAAAGGAGCAAAATGCCGACAATCCCCTTATAGATTTCTCCGTTGAGATTTAGGCGCCCGCCGAGAAAGGCGAAGGGGATCGAGGTGATGGCGAAGGGCAAGAATAACTTCCACGAGAAGTATCCAGCACGAGAGTATTTGTAGGTCCCGATGGCGGTGACGAGGATATTTAGTGTGAGGGCTATCGGTCTCATTATGGTGGGATTGGTGTCGAAGAGTCCCATCAGGGCGAGGTAGCCTGAGCCGCCGCCGAGTCCGACGGAGGCGTAGAGGGTGGCGATGAGGAGGATAAGGAAAGTTAGCATGGGGGGAATTAGAAAGTTGGTGTAGGGGCGACCCGTCAGGATAATTAGGAAAACTCTATTTTATTCAAGTGCTGGAATAAAATAAAAATTTGGGTATTTATAATAGAGGGTCGCCCTTACGGGATATAGATCCTCGGGACCCGTGTATTAATATTGGTCAAAACCTCATAGGGAATCGTGCCTGCCCAGCGGGCGAGGTCTTCGGCGGTGATATGTTGGTTACCTTGTTTGCCGAGCAGCATCGCTTCATCGCCGTTGTAACCGGAACCATCTGCGCCGAGGTTGACGACCATTTGATCCATACAGATTCTGCCAACTTGGGGATGCTTGATGCCGCGAATGATGACTTCGGCTTTGCCAGACATGGCACGGAAGTAGCCATCGCCATAGCCAACGGGGACGGTGACAACGCGCGTTTCTGTATCCGATTGCCAGGTTGAGCCATAAGAGACGGGGTGTCCGGGTTGGGTGACTTTAAAATAGACGACTTTAGATGACCATGTTAAGGCTGGGGTGACGGGGACGGTCTTGGCCGCTTCATCAGAGGGATAAACGCCGTAGAGCAGGATGCCCGGACGCACCATATCAAAATTTGCTTCAGGGAGTTGGAGGATCGCGCCGGAATTGGCAATATGTCTGAGGGGCGGGGTGGGGAGATAATGTTTGGGGTAGAAATCGAGGACTTCGTTAAAACGAGCAAGTTGAATTCGCGCGTGACTCAGGTCATCTGCATCTGCGTTGGCAAAGTGAGAATATATGCCTTCTGTCACGATGTGTTTGCATCCCAGCGCAGCTTCCTGCAAAGTATGGGCGTTGTAATAATGAACGCCGATACGCTCCATGCCCGTGTCGATTTTGAGATGGACAATGGCTTTTTTGCGGAGGCTCTCGGCCGTGCGGTCGATTTGCTTGAGGCGTTCGGCGGAGGATGCGGTGAGGGTGAGATCGTGCTGAATGAAATCGGGGATTTGCTCTTCCCAGATGCCGCCGAGGACGAGGATGGGGGTGCGGATGCCCATCTCGCGGAGGAGGATGCCTTCTTCGAGGACGGCGACGCCGATATAGTCGGCGTATGGGGCGAGGTGACGGGCAACCGCATCGAGGCCATGGCCGTAAGCATTGGCTTTAAGAATGACCATCACTTTGGCGGGGAAGGTTTTTTCTCGGATGGCTTTCAGGTTCTGAGAAAGGTGGTCGAGGTTGACTTCGACGCGGGTGGGGCGAATAGTGGCTTGGTTGAGTTGCATGAGGGGATTATAAGGGATTTTGTATTTATAAATGGTAAAATTGCGATATTGGGAAAGCTTATTGGGCAATAATATCTTGGAGAAACAATGAAACCGAATTCGGAAACCATCTATCATTTCTTAGCAAAAAATAGTCGAAACAACCCTAGTGCATAATCAAGGTGATAATTTGGAAATGTGGTAAAAATGCTCAATGAGAG
>JABGOQ010000115.1 GCA_018645405.1 Anaerolineae bacterium
GTTCATTATTTTCTCACAGGAGGCTCTTTTTATTTTGTGTCTTGTTTTAGGGGGGGCAGTTCATATTATCTTGCTCTTTTTATTTTGCTGGACCAGGAAAAAGTATGCGAACCTGTGTTCCTTTTTTGAGTTGACTACTAATAGTGATTGAGCCACCCTGTGCTTCAATTAATGAGTGAGCAATAGATAATCCTAGGCCATTCGTACGGCTACCTTCGTTTTCAGATGATGAGACTTGATAAAAGCGGTCAAAGAGATGAGGCAGATGTTCAGGAGGGATGCCTTGGCCAGTATCTATTACATCAATTTGCACTGCGTTGTCGATCTGTTGCGCACTTAGTTGAATTGTTCCTCCAGAAGGTGTAAAGCGTAGAGCATTGTCGAGAAGGATCAGTAGCACTTGGCGTAGACGTGTTCGGTCTGCTCGAACGTGGATTGGCGGAGCAGTTATTTGAATAGATACTTCGGTGTTTTGGGATAATTTGCTCAGCAAGCGCAGGGTTTCAGAAAAAAGTTCCTGAAGCGGTATCAAATCAAAATCAAGTTGGAGCCGTTGGGCATCCAAGCGAGAGAGTAGTAAGAGATCATCCACCAAGCGATCCATATAATCGCACTCATTCAATATATCTGTTAGCAGCGCTGATTGTTCTTTGGCTGGTTGGTTTCGGAGACCATAGTCTGCTGTAGCACGAATTAGAGTCAGAGGTGTGCGCAACTCGTGGCTGGCGTTCGAAACGAAAACCTGCTGTTGATCCCAGGCTTTTTGGGCTGGGCCTAGAGAACGCCCGGCTAACCACCAACTGATCAGAGCAAGGATAATACTAGTTACGCCACCTAAAATGATTAGAGAAATCAGGTATTGATTGAGAAGTCCATCTTGATCGCTTAATAGGTGGCCAGTTTGTAAGATAGCCGGAATATTTGTATTTGTTTTATAGGTGAGGAGTCGGATGCGCCCTTGCCCGGGCATATCTACCGTCCGTATATCGTATCCAAATTGTTCTGTATTTGCAAATGCGACTGGATCATTTACGATAGGCGGTGATGGCAAATTTGGGACAAGGATTGGATCGCCATTAGCGTCAAAAGAAACAATAAAAATTGCGGCTAGATCAGCCTCATAATGGTAGGCTTCTCCAGGACTATCATCTGTTTCATATTCTTCATATGCTTCGTCATCTTCATAGCGGGGGCCGATTAAGATTTTGCTTACTTCACTATCATGAATAATACGGCTGTTATTTTGCAACCAGAGTTCTTCTGCTTTTACTAATTCTTTTGGCATTGAAAGCCCAAGCAATCGAAATTCGGCAGCCATTTTATATTGCAGTGCTAAGTCTGTGGATTGCTGAAAATAGCTATTAATTAAGAAATAAGTTCCTATCCCGACCAAGCCAACTAATCCTATTGCGGCCAATAAATATAAGAAGGTTAGACGCCATCGTAGTGGTTTAAGCATTGTCTACATCCAGATAATAGCCAATACCACGTTTGGTTTGAATTGGGTCCTTATGACCGTCAAGGCTTAGTTTATTTCGCAAATAAGAAACGTATACATCGACCATAGTGGATTTTACTTTGCTTTCATAAGACCAAACATAATCCATGATGAATTGTCTGGAGAGGGTCTGACCAGGGTGGCGCATTAGGCATTCGAGTAGAGTCCATTCGGTTTTTGTCAGATCAAGAACCTGAGTGCCTCGTCGAGCAGAATAAGTACGCGTATCGAGCACTATATCTCCTACACGTAACTCCCAAGCGTTAACTGCATTATTGCCGCTTGCTCGTCTCCCCAGCGCATGGATTCGAGCAATTAATTCGTCATAAGAAAACGGTTTAGTCAGATAATCATCTGCTCCGCTGTATAGACCCGCAACTCGATCTTCGATTTGTGTGCGGGCAGTTAGCATAAGAATAGCAGTTGAAAGCCGAGCTGTACGCATGGCTTGTACAACTGAAGGGCCATCACGCCCAGGGTGCATCCAGTCAATCACCGCGACATCGTAGATGCCACGCAGAGCGATCTCAACCCCTTCGTCACCATTATGACTCATATCAACATCAAAGTGTTCACTCTCGAGCACTTTCTTTGTTAAGATGGCCAATCGTTTGTCGTCTTCTATTAATAAAATGCGCATAAAAATTCTCTATCCATTTGTCTTAGCTTAAGTTTAGCAGAAAAAGATTGGAAAAAGATTGGAAAAGAAGGGCATAATTTAAAAGAAAATCCAATCTTGGGCATGTATCCTTAGGTCATAGAACGATAAACCTTATTTTTATGGAGAATATTATGCCTAAGAAAAACCTTTTAATCTCTGCTGCGCTAACTGCTTTTGTGTTGGTTATGCTTACGGGCGTTGCAAGTGCCTATAAAGAAATAACCGCGAATTTTGTTTTGTCACAAGTGTCAGAACAAGTAGAGCCAACGATCGTGCCAATAGCTACGCTACCAATGGAAGCCGTGGTTGTTGTGCCAACTGCAACGGTAACGGTTATCCTGAGCCATCAGGAAGCCGCTTTAGTGGCTGCAAATTATCTTGAGCAAACCGATTTATATAGTGTAGAAATTGCTCCTTGGGAAGATATCGAAGAGGCCTATAAAGTGGTCTTTAGCTCTGGTGATACTGTCTACATTAGCATGGATGGGCAGGTATTAGGGACCGAAGAACCACCAACAATTATAGTTACTAAAAAGAATAATGGTGGTGGTAATAATCAGCCTGCGCGTAACCACGATGATGACCATGATGATGACCACGACGATGATGATGACGACTAGGATTAAGAAACCATGGCTAATAAATTAAAGAAAAAGAATTGGGACGATGTCAAAATGGTGATCTCAGCACTTTCTGTTGCGACTACTCTGGCGATGTGGAATATATTCGCAACTACTAATGATCAAAATAAAATCAATCAGGTAGCTGAAGCCACTCCTGAACCAACTGTCTTCATGCAGCCTACGGCTACAGCAACTCAGCCACCTTTTAGCGGTAAGATTTTGCTGGGTGGCGAAGCACCGAAGCCGAGAGTTGTTGTTGTGCGCACTGGTGGCGGTGGAGGCGGTGGAGGTGGAGGGGGGGCTGTGACGACAACCTCATCATCCTAATGTTGCACCAAATTGTATTCAGGGCAATGGGCTCTCAAATTTTTGTTGCGGTTGAAAGCCCTTTACCTCCCACAGAACTAAATAATGTCTCAAATTGGTTTGAAGAATGGGAAGAATCTCTCAGCCGCTTTCGACCAAATAGTGAACTCTCCAAAGTTAATCGTGTGGCCAGTATGCCAACAGAAGTAAGCCAAACCTTTGCAGATGTATTTGAGACAGCCTTATCCGCTGAACAAAACAGTGAAGGTTTGGTAACCCCGGTTCTATTGGATGCAATAAACGAACTGGGATACGATCGTAGTTTTGACCTGCTTCCGCTTCAATCAGATATATTCCATCCCCAGGTATTTTCTGCCCAACCCCACTTGGACGAAGTTTCTTGGGAAGCATCAACACGCACGATTTGCCTGCCCCCCAATATGCAGCTGGATTTTGGTGGCACAGCTAAAGGCTGGGCTGCGCTTCAGGCAGCCCAGCGGCTCGGGAAATTTGGCCCGGCCCTCGTCAACGCGGGAGGCGATATCTCAATCAGCAGCGCACGAAAAGATGATGAACCGTGGCGGGTCGGGATAGCGAATCCATTTAATCGATCTGAAAATCTGGAAATTCTTCAGTTGCCTGCATGTGGAGTTGCTACATCTGGTCGGGATAAACGTCGTTGGCTGCAAGGTGATCGTTGGAATCATCATCTTATTGATCCACGAACAGGGCTATCTGTAGAAACGGATATTTTAACCGTTACAGTGGTTGCCCCGTCCGTGATCGAAGCCGAGCTGGCTGCCAAGACTATTTTTATATCGGGTATTGATGCTGGATTAACCTTATTAGATGAGAACCCAAGCTTGGCAGGCATGCTTATTTTAGAAGACGGTGAATGTCTATATAGCGAAAAAATGGAAAAATATCTCTGGAGTTAAAATGTCTACAAAAGAAGAAATACAAGAATACCCAGATACTTTATTATCTGTGCAATCATTTTTATTTACAGTTCTGGCAATGGCTGTGGGGATGTTGGTCGCCGTAGTCGTGCTCCCAACCTGGATGCCAAACCTTGCAGCTTCCCTCTTGGGGCCAGACATGAAAGTCTACTGGTATTTATCACGCGGGACAGCTTTTGTTTCGCTTAGTCTCTTGTGGCTTTCGATGGTCTTGGGATTATTGATGAGCAATAAAATGGCGCGCACTTGGCCCGGCGTGGCGGCATCCTTTGCGATTCATGAATTTGTCAGCTTATTAGGGCTGGGATTTGCTATGTTCCATGCGATTATTTTAATGGGTGATAAATATATTGAATTTACTTTGGCAAAGATCGCGATTCCCTTTGAGAGTACTTATGAACCTTTTTGGGTGAGTGTTGGGCAGATTGCTTTTTACATTATGTTAATCGTGGCTTTTAGTTTTTATATACGCAAGGCGATCGGGCAAAAACTTTGGCGTGCAATCCACTTTATTAGTTTCTTGACTTACCTGATGGCTTTACTCCACAGCTTGGCCGCAGGGACAGATACAGCTTTGCCCTGGGCACAACAATATTATTGGTTTTCCATCGGGAGCTTGCTCTTTCTGCTAATGGTTCGGATCGTTGGCAGCCTTTTGAAAGAACAGAAGCCTGTAAGAAGGGTGAAGACCTAGTAAATTTTTATACGATATCAATTATGCAAAAAGTTCCTCGTTCATCACGAACGGGGAATTTTTTGTTATTAAAAGAATTTTAATACTATGGGGTTGCGCATGAGAATATTACGATATAATATTTGTAGTCGATTTTTATGGGTTGGTGAAAGGTAATATGCAGGATATTAAGAAATCAATAGGGTTTGCTTTCCTCGTACTTATGTTACTAATGATCTCATCAGGCTGTGGTGTTCTATCAACACCCGTTCCAATAAATACACCTTCACCTGTTCCGCCCACATTTACGCTTGTTCCACCAACAGCCACCGCTACAGTAATTCCCTCACCGACACCTTTGCCTGGGGCAGTTGTTTTGCCAATAGATTCATTTGAAAAAAGCACCCCCTGGTTGCCAATGGAAAAATCTGCACGTCCTGGGACTTACTATTTCTACTTCAATTTGTCAAAACCACCTTTCAATAATTTCTTAGTGCGTCAAGCCTTTGCTGCCTCAATTGACAGAGAAGCACTTGTTGAAGTTGCTAAAAAATACGGAGCAGACAATCCTCGCCCAGCAACAACATTTACTCCACCAGAAATACTGGGTAGAGATTTGTACAATGCGGTCGGAATTTCTTTTAATCCAGCAAACGCCAAAGATTTTTTGGCACAAGCGGGCTATTCTGACCCAAGCAAATTCCCACCTGTTACTATGCTAATTAACGTTGGCGGCGACGCGGCTCCAGGTTTCCACGTTAAAATCACAGATGAAATGGTAAAAATGTGGCAACAGTACTTGGGCATCAAAGTCTCAGTAGAAATAATCAATTGGGGACCTTACTTGGAACGCATTGATTCAAGTCCATCCGAAATATTCCGTTTATCGTGGGCGGCAGACTATAACGATCCCGATAATTTCTTGAGAGAAATTTTCAAATCTGACTCACGATATAACTATGGCAATTTCTCGAATTCTGAGTTTAACGAATTAGTTGACCGAGCGTCAAAAAGCACTGACCCAGCAAAACGTCAAGAACTCTATATTCAAGCAGAACGTATTTTGTGCGAAACAGAAACCGCATTGATACCAATTTTTTACTCAACCTACGACATTCCATAGTTAGTAGTGTTGTAAGGTCAAAGTTCGTCTAGCCAAGCAAGCAGTGGATAGTAGAGATTCCGCTAGATTAAAAGCTTATGCTAATGCCCATTACCTTAAACAATCAGATATTAAGAAACACTATTTATCACCCCAAATCCCCTCCGAGATGACAAGTATGTGGTTAGTAACTTGGTTATTTTCCTTTCTTTCCTGGCGATACTGGTGGGTATGATTGGCTAAACCAATCATCAATACCATTATATAAAGAATTTGCTATTTCCTGTTGCCTAAAACCACTATCAGCTTTCAACGCAATACACTCATCGGTATTGGAGATAAACACTGCTTCTTGAATGGTAGCTGGCATATTAGCTTTAAGAATTACACCAGAAGCAAATTGCAAAAGCCCCCCATCTTGTATTCCAAGGTCACTTGCTAGTTGTTCATGCAACACTGATGCTAAAGTCATGTCTTTTTGCCACTTAGCAAATAAACCCTGAGTGTAATTTAAGCTATGGTCTAATGAGCCGTTGAGATGGATTGAAACTAAAATCTCTCCATCAGTGGCGTTGGCAATGGTATACCTTTCACGGTTTGTTAAATATATATCGGTTTCTCTGGTCATATATACTGTTGCACCATTAGCTTCGAGCAGATCCTTCAGCAAAGTAGCTATTTGCAAGTTTGCAGTACTTTCGTATAGACCAGAACATTGGTCAGAGCCTGGGTCTATTCCTCCATGTCCGGCATCAATGACGATTTTGTGATTAGTAACATTAGCAGTAGCGTTTGCTTTATTGCCGCTTATCGATATTAGTGACAATATGGAAATAATTATCAAATACGAAATTTTTTTTAACATTTTTTCAACTCCTTATGGTATTTTGCACTAATTGTACTATATAAAGTTTACGCCAACCTTTATTTAGCGCAGAGCCATTCTAAGATTCTGATCATATTTGGTCATAAGCACCAAGCATAAATCGAAAATGTATGCGGGTAGGAACTAAGCCTAAACCGCTAGATTCATAATTGCTACATAAAATAAGGTAAAATAGTTACCGTATTGGAGTTGAACCCAAATACGTTGGGTCGCTGGTTCACTTCCAATACGGCTATTGCCTCAGAATCAGCATATTTATAAAAAGTCCCCATTCATCATGAACGGGGACTTTTCGTTTAAACTTTGGATATTTGGATTTTGAAAACTTATCCTAATACTTCACTCAACTCTGCGGAAGTATAAGGTTTCAAAATCACATCTTTCACGCCAGATTGCAGGTATTTGGTGATATTCTCTACACTTGGTGCAGCGGAAATGATGAGGGTTTTTCCGCCCAGTTTTTCAAGGGTAGGTAAAGTTTTCTCAGCGAGGGTTTCATCAAGCAGAAGAATATCGGCATTGGGGTCAAATTTATCCAGCACATTTTTGCCAGCATTGTTGAGAGCTGTACTAACAAAACTTGTCCAATTTCCTTCAGGTGCGATCAAGACAACTTTGCCAGGTGCGCCGCTCAAATCAACGGTTGGAGCCTTTTCAGCAACGGGTAATTCGATGATGAAGGTTGTTCCTTTTTCGGGAACGCTTTCAACGCTGATGCTGCCATTCATTTGGGAAATGATATGTGTGCATGCGGCTAATCCCATCCCTTTGAAGCCTTCCCCTTTGGTGCTGAAGAAAGATGCCCAAATTTTATCTTGCATGGCTTCGGGGATGCCGATCCCGTTATCGCTGATGCGGGTGGTGACAAAGCCAGCGGTTTCGGAGGGCATTGTCTCGATGGTGATTGATTTTCCGCCAGATTCGTCGGCGTTGCGGAGCAGGTTGCCGAAGGCGCGTACGAGCTGGACACTATCTCCCACAGCGAGGGGGGTGCCGGGGGTGGATTTAACGGTCAATTTTTCGGATGGGGTTTTGGCATGGTAAGCGGAAGCAAGCCAAAGGTCAGCGAGCATTACGGGGCGGGGAGCAGTTTCACGCGCGGGTCCCAACAATGCTTCTTTCACATCCATGATCAGCTTGGCAGATTCGTCAATCATCCCCAAATCTTCTTTAAGAGACTCAACATCTAATTCTGCTTTATTTAAATCTTCTACCATTCGGGCAGCAGTTGTGGTGATGGGGAGAGCCTTGTTGCCGATCCAGTGAATGGCTTCGGTGGTGGCGCTAGAGAGAGCTTCGTAGGTTTTTGTGCGCAATAATTCAGCGTGGGTGCGTTCCACTTCTTTGAGCAGGTTAGCGTTATTGATCGCAATTGCGAGATGATCTGCCATTGTTTGCAGGGTCTGAATATCATCGTCGCTGAAAGCATTTCCTTCGATGCTTTGTACGGTGACTGCACCAAGGCAACTTTTTCCTGTGCAAAGTGGCAGAGCCATTTCTGAGCGTGTTTCGGGTAAATGCGGGTTACGGAAAAAAGCATCCTCACCTTCTACGTCGAGAGAAATACGCGCCAGACGTTCGCGAGCAGCCATACCGATCATCGATTTGCCGCCCAATTTAAGTTTATGATTTGCCGCGATCATGGCTTTGCCCGCTTCACCACGCCCAGCGCGCAAGACCGCGTATTCTTTATTTTCATCGATCAGAAAAACGCCTGCGTAGTAGAAATTATAGGCTTCGCAGATAATATCGACAGTTTTTGGGAGCAGTTCATTCAGCTCCAGAATAGATGCGACACCGCGCCCAACTTCGTTTGCGGCATCCAGGAGACGCGCTCGCCTTTCAGCTTGCTTCAGGAGAAATTGATTTTTAGCGTGTTGATCGGCATTATCGATCGCGATGGCGAGTTGGTCTGCCATCCCCTGCAGCGTGGAAATATCTTCATCGCTAAATGCGGATTCTTCCACACTCTGCACAGTCACTGCGCCGAGAACGCGAGTGCCAACGGTGAGCGGGAGAGCCATCTCTGAGCGTGTATCAGGCAGATGGGGGTTGCTAAAGAAGATCGCTTCTTCCCCAACATCCAATGCGATGCGTGCTTCCTGTGTGCTAATGGATGCGCCGATCATCGAGTTCCCACCAACCTTGAGTTTATGATCTTCGGCGAGCATCGCGTCGCCCGCTTTGCCGCGCCCAGCTTTTAAAAGAGCATATTGCTTATCTTCTGAGAGCAGGAAAACGCCTGAATAGTAGAAATTGAATTCGTCACAGATAATATCAACGGTGCGTTGTAATAATTCCTGTGGGTCGAGGATCGAGGCAATATTATTTGCCACACGCACGGTTGCGCTGAGTAGTTTTGCTTGTCTTTCAGTGGATGTCATTTTGTCTCCTTGTTTCACCACAAAGACACAGAGAGCACAAAATTTTTCTTTATATTTTCAAAGGAATTCTTCGTGGGCTTTGTGTCTTTGTGGTAAATTCTTTTATCCTAAAATCTCGTTAATCAGATCTACTAATCCCTGTTCGCGTCCCTTCACAAAATAGCTCCGTGCACCACGTTGAACGGCATCTTTAGCTGTATCAACTTCATCATAGGCTGTTAGCACGATAGCAATTAAGTCGGGGTCAATTTCTCGTAGTTTTGTGAGCAGATCAAGCCCTGCGGCATGTGCTGGAATTCCGTCAAAATTGGGCATATTCAAATCAAGCAATGCTATATCAATGGGGGCATCGGTTTTGTGCGCAACTTCAAATGTGGCAAGACCTTCTGAACAATTTGATGCAGTCTCAACAACAAAGCCCTTACGAAGCAACGTTTTTTGCATGCTACGCCGCACTAGGGCTTCATCGTCAACGAGTAATAATTTTGACATTAATTTCTCCTTCTTTTAAAAATGATCTATCAAACAATATAGTTTACCAAGTATTTTTAGCTCTGTCTTTACAAAGAGCATACAGTTAAAATTAGATGTGCAATGCATTTGAAAAATGCGTTGCACATCGGGTCTGGCAAGAGGAGATGCGTAAATAAATCTGACATACAATACATCTAAAATGTAGATGCAGTGCAAGTTTTTTTACTTTTCTGTTGGTAACAAAATGATAAAAGTTGCGCCTTTACCAATTTCGCTCTCTGCCCAAATCTTTCCGCCGCTTTGGCCAATGATCTCCATACAGGCAGAAAGCCCCAGCCCGGTGCCACCATGATCGCCTTTGGTGGTGAAGAAGGAGACCCAAATTTTTTCAAGGATTTCAGGTGGGATGCCGGGTCCGTTATCGCTGACTTCGATCCGAACGTATCCTGCTTCATCGGCAACCCGAGCTGAAACGTGGATTTTGGCTTGCTCGCCCTTTTTCAACGCTTCCCAGGCATTTTTGATCAGATTGATCAACACGCGCGAAATCTGGCTTTTATCTCCCCATACTTGGGGCACATCATCAGTATAACTGGAAGTGACTACGCCAGATGGTAAACCCATCCCTGTAATTGTGGCACCGAAGAGCATCGGGATGTCGAAGGCTTCATGCTGGGCTAGTCGTCCAGGTCCGATCAAATCTTCTTTGATGTTAAGGATGGTCTCAGCACTCTGTTTGACGATTCCCAAATCTTCGAGGGTGGATTCTACGTCCACAATCAGGGGGAGATTGTCGGGAGGGAGTTTTTTTAACGCATCCACTGTTTCGGGGATATTGATGTCGAGGTCGGGTAGCAAGCCAAAGGTTGCGCGCGCCACGTCGGCGAAGGGATGAGCGTCCCGCTCTTGGGGAGGTAAATCCAGAAGGGTGCTGAATATTGCCAAGAAGTTGAGAAAATCTTCGCGTACACGTTCTGCGCTCCCAGGGATTGGAGCTGCTTTATTGCCCACCCAGTGAATAGCTTCACCCGTTGCGGTGGCGATGGCCTCAAAGGTTTTTGTGCGCAGAAGTTCCTGATTTGCATCATCAAGGTCTTTAAGCAGATGCGCGTTGCGGATGGCGATGGCGAGTTGGTCTGCCATGCTTTGCAGGGCGTCAATATCGGCAGTGCTAAAAGCGTTTACCTTTTCGCTTTGCACGGTCAGTGCGCCGAGAGTATTGCCTTTTGTAATGAGAGGCAATGCCATCTCGGAACGAGTTTCAGGGAGGTGGGGGTTTTTGAAATGTTTTTCGAGATCGCCAATATCAGCTGTGATCTCAGCTTTTCTATTGCGGATGGCTACGCCTAGCATTGAGTCGCCATCAACAGTGAGGCGGTGATTGTTAGTGACCATCTCATCACCTGCTGTGCCATAACCCGCCTGAAGAACCGCCCACTCTTTTTTTGAGTCAAGAAGAAAAATGCCTGCGTAATAGAATTCGTATTCTTTACAGATGATGTCAACGGTCGTTTGGAGAAGTTCGTCAAGATCAAGGATCGATGAGATATTATGACCAACAGTGGCGGCAGCTTTGAGCAGACGTTGATGTCGTTGCATATCAACGATGACGTGTTTATTTTGCTGGTCGAGAAATTTATTATGATCTGCCATTTTGGTCAGTTCATGTACTTTTTTCTCAAGATGTTGCACGAGTTCTTGCTGGTATTCTTGAAGATGGTGATCTGCCTGAGCTGCAAGTTCCTGTTTTCCATTGAGATAGGCTTCAACTTCATCTCTAAAGATGTCGATGTCTATGGGTTTGGTCATAAAGCCAACACAGCCTGCAACAAGGGCACGCTCTCGTGCGCCAGAGGTAACGTCGGCAGTTAGCGCAACCATTGGAGTGTTGGGGAGAGAAGCTTTGAGCCGTGTGGCAACTTCTCTTCCGCTAAGATCGGGCAGATTTATATCGAGGAGAATTAAATCGGGACGGGTGTTGAGCGCCAGATCAATTCCGTCAATAGGGTTGTCGGATTCAAGAAAAATATAATCACGCGCAAGCAATCGACGCACAAGCAAGCGAGAATCATCAGAGTCTTCGATATAGAGTATTTTTGGAAGCTTTTTGGGGTCTGTTGCAGTCATTTATGTGCCTTGAATTTAGTATTATGAATTATAACTGCTTTATAGTCTGATTGGTTGAAACTTGGGGAAGATAGTAAGGCAATCGCATCTAATTCAAAAATAAGGCCAATCTTTGTCTTTTCGCGTGGGCTGAAGCCTTAACTCAATGCGTGGAAGCCCTTCGGGCTGAAAAAGAGTCGGATAAATCCGACTTTCATGTACTGAGGCAGGGATTTACGTGTGCCCGATAGGGTGTCTTGATCCGATGCCTGATTTCGTACATTTTCCAATGGTTTTTGGAAAAATAAATTAGATGCGATTGCCCTAGAGAAGATAGATAAGAAAAATCCCCGCTGATTTCAGCGGGGATTTCATTTTCTGTTATTTTGGTTCGATCACAACTTTTCGTTGCGAATCTTCACCAATGCTATTTGTTTTTACGTCAGGGCTGTTTTGTAGTTCCATATGAACGATTCGGCGCTCGTAAGGAGACATTGGCTCAAGGTTTTGTTTGCGCCCCGAGCTGATAACTTGTTGCGCTATTTTTTGTGCCATTTGTCGCAGTTGTTGCTCACGGCGATTGCGGTGTCCTTCCACGTCTATCGAAACGCGTACCCAGCGAGACATTTCCTTGCTCACAATTAGCGTGGCAATGCGCTGAAAAGCGTCGATTGTTTTGCCGCGTCTGCCGATCAAAACGCCCAGATCTTTCCCGGTCACGTCGATGTAGACCGATTGGCGTCCTTCGCGGTCTGGGTCGTCGTAGCGGGCGGAGGCTTTTGCATCGAGGTGCATCAGCTCGAGAAGTTTGTTGATAATTTCTTCGGAGCGTTCGAGGAGCGGCTCATCTTCTTTGGGATCGGTAGATGCGCTCTTTTTAACGGGAGCAGGCTCAGGGTCAGCGGGCGAAGCGGATTTGTCCTCCACTTGCTCGGGGGACTCGTCATTTTTTTCGCCGTTGACAGTTAATCGAACCCGCACCTGACGTTTTCCCATTCCCAAAAAGCCTTTGCCGCCCGAATCAAGTACCTCAAAAGAGACATCTGCTGCGGTTAATCCTAAATCAGCAAGACCTTGACTGAGCGCATCTTCAACAGTTGATGCGATTACTTCAAGCGTAGTTTTTTCTTGCATTTTTCTCTCCCTATTATTTTCTACCGGGTATCAAATTATTCCAATTAGCACGTCCCATCATGGCATATTGTGCGATGCCGAGCAGGTTGCTGGTGATGAAATAAAGTGCAAGCCCAGAGGCAAAGGTCATCGCGAAATAACCCATCAGGAAAGGCATATAGATACTCATCATATTACCCATTGCTGCGCTTTGGTCACCAGGGTTGGATGGAGGCGTCATCAACTTGGATTGAATATAAGACGTGATAACAACGATCACGGCCAAGGTGGGGAGGGCGAAGCCAAAGACATCGATGGATTCAGGGCGTCCTAAGTCCATCCAGAGGAATTTACTGTTGAGCGGGATGACTGAAGAAATATCCAAAAATGAGTATAGGCTGCGGGACATATTGAGCAATGAGAGTGGGGTGGCAGCCAAAGAACGGATAATCGACTGATAAAGTCCGATAATAACGGGAAATTGGATTATGGTTGGCAAACAAGAGCCAAAGGGGTTGATGCCGCGCTCTTTGTAAATGCGCATTTGCTCGCTTGCCAATTTTTCTTTGTCGTTTTTATATTTCTTTTGAATACTGAGCCATTCTTTATCCTTTTGTAATTCTTGCATGCCCTGTGTGCCTTTTAGCTGCTGGGCAGTGAGAGGCCAGGTGATAGCGCGAACAAGGATTGTGAATAAGATGATGGCAATGCCAAAGTTGTGCCCAATAATTTCATAAATAAAGAGCAGGACGTTGGTCATGGGTATGATGATATAGGTATCCCACATAGCGTCTCCTTAATTTTCAGGTATAAATTGCCAGACTTGTCTTCCCTCAAGATCGAGAGCGACGAGAGCGGCTTGGTTTTCCATTTCCATTGGTGAGAAGAGAATCAGATCATCACCTTGCACAGGGGAGGTATAGAGCCGCCCGCCGATAGAGTATTGCCAGATGATAGCCCCTTCGCGGTCAATTGCGTATGCTGAACCGGATTCTGTACCAATGACAATGAAGTCTTCGGTTATTAGAGGTGAGCCAATGATTGTGCCATCAGGCTGGATGGAATTCCAAACAGGGCGACCATCGCTGGTGTTAATGGCGTAAAAATTACCTTCAAGATCACCAACATAGAGTGTATTCTCTTCGATGACAGGTGCATCCCAAACCCAACCTTTGGTCTCAAAGCTCCAGCTGGTGTTTTGAGCAGAAGCATTAATAGCTTCTATTTTTGCCCCAAAGGAGCCAAGATAGAGATTTCCATCTGCATCAAGAGCAGGGCTTCCAGGGATTGCACCAGTTGCTTCGGCTTTCCAAAGAACCTCTTGGGTGCTTAGGTTAAAAGCGTAAAGGTGATGGTCGAGAGAATTTATATATAAAAACTCTCCATCACTGACAGGCTGCGACCATAAGGTTCCGCCAATATGCTTTGCCCAAAGGAAATTTCCAAGTAAATCAAAAGCATAGAGTTTGCCGTCTGTATTGGGCGCATAAATAGTCTCATCAACTACGATTGGGCTGGCAATCCAAACACCTTCAGGATCGCTAAAAGTCCAGTTGGTGCTGCCACTGGCGGCGTTTAGCGAAATAAGACTGTGATTTGTGCCCGCACTGGTGATCAGTAATTGCCCATCTTCGGTTAGGACAGGAGTCGCAAAGAACGATTCTTTCGTATCGGCTTTTTCGGCGGGGTATTGCCAAGCCTGATTTCCATTGTTCAGGTTAATCGCGTAAACAAAAGAGCCGTTGGCAAGATAGGCTTTTTCAGCATCTGCGCTCAAGCCAGCCCAACTATTGGAGCGCATCGCAGAAGCAGAGCATCCGCTCAATAATGTGGCTAGCACTACAGCTACCACAAGAATAAAAACTTTTTTCAATTTCACAGTGTCTCTCCTAAGGGACAGGGTCATGACCACCCGAGCTGAAAGGATTGCATCGCAATACTCGCCAGATAGCCATCAAGAAACCTTTTAGCGCACCGTACTTATAAATTGCTTGATAACCATAATGTGAACAAGATGGATAAAAGCGGCAAGTTCCGGCTGGTAACGCACGCGAAAATGTCATTTGGTAGAGTCGAATAACCGCCAAAATAGCCCAGCGCGGCCAATAGAGCGGGCTACGAGATAAATCACGTAACTTTGGTTCATTGGGATATTCAGAGGGGAGGTAAAACTCAGACATCATTTAACAAATCTGCACGTCGCAAAACTTCTTGCAACGCTGTTTGAACCTGAGGCATCTTAACTTGGATAATCGGTGCACGGGCGATGATGATCAAGTCATAACCAGAAGTGATTTGCGGATATAACTCACGAAGGGCGGCACGTATCAGACGTTTTGCTCGATTCCGTTTAACCGCATTCCCCACGCTCCGACCAGCTGTTACGCCAACCTTCGTTATGGATAGTTGATTCTCAAGAGCAATCAACACAAGAAACGGGTGGGCAGTTGATTTTCCATCATGCCGCACCCGCTTGAAATCAGTTGATCGGGTCAGGCGAAGTTTTCGTTGCACCCGTACCCTCGGAAGCTTTCTTCACTCGATTTTCTAGACATATGCCATAAGTTCATACAGATGGCAGTTTTACCAGTCGACTTTCTTGACGTGTTGGTTTGCTTTCACGGTTAGGCGAAGACGCCCTTTAAGACGGCGGCGTTTCAAAACTTTGCGTCCACCTTTGGTTGCCATACGTTTGCGAAAACCATGCACGCGAACTCGACGGCGTTTTTTGGGTTGATATGTTCTTTTTGTTGACATAAAACTTTCCTCATAGATTTTTAAGAATAATGGCAAAATTTAACCAGTCTTCTCTTTGAAGACTGGCACGCTATTATACCGTAACGTTTTTGATTCAGCAAACAGAAATTGATTGGCTAAAAGGAATCTAATATATCTTTTACCTAAGAGACTGTTCCCCATTCACATACCGATTATGAAACTCAATCCATCTCGGTAAAACTTCTTCTAGTTGTTCTTTTGAAGGTAAAAAGGCGATCCGTAGGTGGTTTTTTAATCCAAACCCAGAGCCATTGACCGTGCATAAACCAGTTTCTTCAAGAAGAGCCATGCAGTAATCGAAATCGTCTGTGCCCTTGGGTAGTTTGTTCAGGCGGGGGAAGAGGTACATCGCACCAGTTTTTCCAAAAGATTCTAGGCCGTCCATTTTCTTAAAAGCCTCGCGTACCATCATCGCTTTTTCATACAGATTGGCGAGCACTTTTTCTTTTTCGACAATAAATTTTTGACGCACTCTACTTTCTGAATTTGGAGGGCTGACCATCAAATAAGTCATGATCTGTCCTACAGAATTCGCGCATAAGCTAACCGACGCTTGTTTTAAAAGCAGGTCAATAAAATTTAACTCAGTTCCTGCGACTAGAGGAGAATTTCGCACTTCAAGATAACCGCCACGATGGCCACATTCACCATAAAACCCTTTTGAGATGCTGTGCAGGCTAAAGAGAACTACATTTTTTTCATCTCCAAGAGCCTTGGCGAAAGAAGTAAATTCCCCACCATAGAGATTTTCTTGGTATACCTCGTCGGCGATGATAGCGAGGTTATGCGTTTTTGCAAAAGAAATTACTTCGTAAACGCTCTCTTTATCCAAGATAGCACCGGTTGGGTTACCAGGGTTGATAACCACGATCGCTTTGACTTTTACGCCTTCTGCACTGGCTTGCGCGTAAGCTTCTTCGAGAATCTTCCTGTTCAGTGCCCAATCATTCTCTTCGTCGGGATAATAATTTGTTTGCGTACCGCCAAACATTTTAATCGATGCTGAATAGAGCGGGTATTGGGGAATGGGTATCATCACCCCATCTGTTTTTTCTGCAATGAGCAAGTCGAGGATGCGTTTGGCTCCGTCGCTTGCGCCATCGGTCAGAAAAATTTCTTCGGGGTCAGCCAGCAAGCCGCTCTCATGCGTGAATCCATCCCGTCTGTTAATAAAATCAGCGACCGCTTCTCGTGCAAAAAGATACCCCTTGCTTTCGGTATATGCGCCCAATCCCTTCCCTGTCTTCTTTAAAATATCTTCGCTCAAATCGAGAATCTCATCTGCAATAAAATCTTCATCATGTAGGCTACTCATAGGTGATTCTTCAAAAAGTTCTTTTAATTCTCGCTCTCGTGCAATTTTCGATGGCTCTTCAAGCAGGCTGATCACCTGCCGATAATAGCTCATCGGTGGCTGCCCCAAGGCTTGCGGATTGCCGATATTGCAAAAAATAATATTTTTCCCCGCTTGTCTGAGTTTGGCTGCCCGCTGTGGGATGGGGCCTCGAACAGCATATTCCATTTCCAGAATATTTTGGTTAATTTGGATGGGAGATGACGACATAAAATTTCCTTTTATGGGGATGTTGGAAGCGCACGTGAATTTGGCTTGCTACCGTTTAAGGTGACCCTGTCAGATTTTTGGAATTTCTTGCTGCATAATTGGCACTTGGAGATTGAAAACACTGCCTATGCCCTCTTTGCTTTCGACCCAAACACGACCGCCATGTTTCTCTGCAATTGACCGAACAATCGCAAGGCCAAGCCCCGTTCCTTGTTGGCTACGGGCTTCACGTGCTGAACTCCGGAAGAATTTTTCAAAAAGGTGTTCTTGATCTTCTTCGCTGATCCCGATGCCACTATCTCTGATTTCAAAGAAAATATCTTGAGCAGATGCATGAGCAGCGACATTGACTTTTTGCTTTTCGGGTGTGTACTTGATTGCATTTTCGACTAAATTATAAATGGCTTGGTGGAGCAATTCTTGATCCGCTTCGATGAGGAGAGGAAGATTGTGATCAGTTTCTAACGAAAAATCAATTTTCCTCTCATTAGCATGGAGTTGTAAAGCTCCCACAACGCGGTCAAGAATATCCAGGATGGGCACTTTTTCTACCTGTAAACCAACGCCCAACTCAATCCGTCCAAGATCAAGGAGGTTATTGACAAGGCTAGACATATTCTCTACGCTAGTAATGATTTTGCCCACATAGCTCTGTTGTTTGTCATTAAGATCGCCAGCCATTTCCATCATTGTTGCGTAGCCGCGCATTAGCGTCAGTGGAGAGCGAAGATCGTGGCTAACAGTTGAAACGAATTCTGATTTTAGGATATCTAGTTCTTTGAAGTGAGTCACATCACGCAGGATACAAACGCGTCCAATTGTTTGATCTTCAGCGATGATCGAAGAAGCCGTCGCGAGGAAAGTTTTTCCGTTATCAAGCTCAATCTCCACAGGTTCTTTGTTAGGTGACGAAGCTTTAAGTAAATCGATAAGTTCTGATTGATTGAGAATGCCACCAATGGCGAGCAAATTGTTTTTCTCAACCTTCACGTCTAAAACCTTCCAGGCAGCGGGATTTGCTAGCAGGAGGCGATCTTGATGGTCTGTGACCAAGATCGGATCCGAGGTCGAATCAAGAATGGATGCAAGTTGTAACCTGCCAACCTCAACACTTAAAAACAGATGTGCGTTCGCAGCAGCGAGAGCTGCCTGCCCACCCAAGGTGGTGATAAAACGGGTATCGGCTTCAGTGAAAAGTTTGGGCTTATCGTAAGCTGCCCATAAAATTCCATAGAAACGATTTTCGGTACGTAGTGCCAGCACAAATAATGCGCCTGGGTTAGGGCGTATTTCGCTCAGTTGCAATCTGCCACTTGTGCGGGAAAGATTAGGAAGAACGAGTCTGTCTTGATTTTGAATGGCTTCGAAAATTTCTGCATCAAGATGAGCGTATTGTCCCTTTGCATCTTCGATCGCAAAACGCGTAGGCATCTCAACCATCGAGGCTGGGATGATCTCTGGAGATAGGACAACCTGCACAGTATCTGCTCCTGAAGATTTGATTGCCTCAAGCACAGGCTGGAAAATATCCTTCATCTCAAGGCTAGAGGCAATATTTTGACTGACAACCAGAAGACGATTTAGTTCTTCAAGACGGTCTTTCAGGCTGATGCGCATCTGCTCAAAGGCGCGCCTTAATTGCCCAACTTCGTCTGTCCCTGATATTTCAAGGGGATGATTAAGTTCTCCTTGAGCGATACGACCAGCCTCGCTGGAAAGATTCTCTAAAGATTTGGCAATGATCCTTAGTCCAATGCGTAAAACTATCAATGCGACCAGAGTTAGGACAATAATCAATACTGAGAGTGGAGTGGCAATTTCAAGCGAAAGTTGTTGTACCTGGCTTGCTGGCACTGTGAGTACTACTGCCCAGGGACGGCCTAAAACCGGTTGAAAAAAAACTAATTCGCGGGTGCCAGTAGGGGATGTGCCATCGTAGAAACGCCCCTCATTACTATACTCTCCCTCGTACTGACTCATGATCAAGTTATTATCTGAATGATAGAGAATACGCCCAGTTTCGTTAATTAAAAATCCCTGACCTTCAATAGTATCCATACCATCAAGACTATTGAGCAGAGGACGTGTGATCGGGTTTGTATTTAAATTTGTACGCCCGATCAAGACACGGGTCGATTCAGAGATATTATCAGGGTCATTCTTAGGAATAGCAATAAGGAATGTAACACGTGCAGAATCGCCAATATTAAGTGGCGGAATTGTGTAAATCTGAGATGGGATTCCACTGGACGCAAGAATTAAACCGCTCATTTCTTCTTGAGAAAGATGGCGGGAGGCTTCATTTGTTGGCGGATATTCTCCTAGAATATTTGCGGCATCATCTATGACAAATAGTTGATCAAAATAAGGTACAAGTCGAATTTTTTCGCCCAGAACGAGGGCAAGTTCAGCGCTATCGTTTGAGAGGAGTGTGTCATCTTCAGCGAGTTGGACGCCTAGATTTTGACCCGTTTCCAAAAAGAAAGGCACGCTTTCTGCTGCAACCTGGGCTGTATTTTCAAGACGCTCAGAGAGCATTTGATGCGCAGCTTGGCCCGCGACGATCCAATCACCGATCAGCAAGGAGAGCAAGAGCACTACGACGAAAGTGCCCATACCGATCAGGAAGCGTGTTTCAATTCTTCGTTCTGCTGGAGAGGGTATTAGGGCTTGATTCCGTCTCCATACATCAGGAGAGATGGCAGCAAGAATTTGTGTGATAATGCCAGCTATCAGTAGTTCGCCTGTTATAGCGAGTGTTGCCGAACCTGTATTATTGATCGCGAAATCGAGTTGAGCGGTTAGATTAGATTGTGACGCACTAAGAAAAACGCCAAGTAAAAAAAGTACACTGAAGAGAGGTACCAATGTCAGAGAGGCAATAATTGGCTGTCGCAAGGCTTTATAAGTGAAGGTACGATGACGTTGGTGTACCGATATGCTAAAAAGCATTGCCAAAAGGCCAAACTGTATTATTGTGAATATTGTATGCGAATCAAAGGGGGCGCGTAAAAGACCGGCTATTGCCCCCAATATAAAAGCTGCAAGAGGTCCTAATATCCCACCAGCGATTATCCAGGGCAAGGCTCCGAAGATCATCAAAGCGGTGCCGGGTGCTTCAATCGGTACGCCAGGCCAAGACATCATGGAGGGAGTCTTGATATAGATGCCAATGAAGAGATTGCTAAAAAGTGTTAGGAGGAAGAGAGCGCCAAATTTTAACCAGGAAGATTTTTCCCAGCGAGGTTGGTCTTCTTTGCTGCTCAAGTAGAGCCAAATAGCAGCACCAAGCAGAACCACAAAGAGAACCCACCCAAAAAGATTGGGCCAATTAACGAAGGGAAGTGTAAAAAAAAGGACGCTGATAAATCTTGGCATGATGGAATCCAATTATAACTTTAAAAAAATCCTTTTATGGAAATTCGATCGCTGTATCGGCATAAACGCCGCGATATTTTTCAGGCAACAGTCCTGCGATATGAGACATGACGAGATCGGCGTTGCGTTGGCGGGATTCGCGTCGGGCTTTGCCTTTGCTGATAGTCGGTGGCAAGTTGATTTCATGTCCGATCCGTAGGGTGAGCGGGGGGCGTTCTCTTTTTTTTGCACGCGTCCAATAATCGACAGTTGTCCCAATAATCCCTACCGGTAAAACAGGTACTTGTGCCTTTTCAAAAATATAGGCTACGCCGGGCTTCGCACGCTTCATTGCCACTTCGCGTGAGCGTCCGCCCTCGGGGGCAATCAGGAGCGGATGCCCAGCTTTGAGCGCGGAGAAAATTTTATCGAGCAGGATGCGGTCGTAGTTGCCGCGATGGACGGGGATTACGCCGTACCATGTCAGGATTTCTTTTTGCCCAAGCCCCTGAAATGCGGTTTGCGCACCGATAACCTCGAGCGATTCAGGCCAAAATGATGTGATGAAGGGCGGGTCAAAATAGGAGACGTGGTTCATCGCCAAGATGTAGGGCTTACCAAAGGGAATATTTTCTTTGCCTTCGATAGTGATCGGAGAAAAGGTGCGAAAAACGCCACGAATGCCAGCTTTGATAATTGGGCGCAAGATTTTCGCCCTCAATGGGATCTGATATTCGCTCATTTACAGAGTGCCATGATTTGACCGAAAACCTGATCGATGTTGAGTTTGTCGGAATCAATGATGATGGCATCATCTGCTGGGCGGAGGGGGGCGACATCGCGCGTGGAATCAACGTGGTCACGTTGTTTGACTTTGTTGAGGATCTCATCGTAATCCGCTTCCTCGCCGCGCCCGATGATTTCTTCGTAGCGACGTTTGGCACGTTCTTCTGCGGAGGCATCAAGATAAATTTTCAACTCTGCTTCAGGGAGGACGACTGTGCCAATATCGCGCCCAACCATGACGACTTTGCCGCGCAAGCCGATGCGACGTTGTTGCTTTGAAAGTGCAGCCCGCACGCCAGCATATGCCGCAACAACCGAAACATTTGCGTCCACTTCGGGGCGACGACATGCCCAGGTAATATCTTCTTTTTCGACGAGAACGTCACAAACACGCCCATCTTCTTGAGATGGAGGCTGCACGTCGATGGGTATTTCGTTGGTTAATCTGGTGACTGCGGTTTCATCTAGAATATCGATCTCGCGTTGTAGTGCCATCCATGTAACGGCGCGGTACATTAAGCCTGTATCGAAGAAAAGATAGTCAAGGGCATCTGCCACGCGGTTACCGACAGTCGATTTGCCAGATGCGGCGGGGCCGTCAAGAGAGATTGTTGTTGGTTTCATAGAGTTTATGGTTTAAAGTTGCAGGTTTAATGTTTGAGTGTTTGAAGGTGGGAAGTAGATGGCGTGTGGGGTATCCTGATTCCTAATCACTAATTTCTGCCTCCTGATTCTGGCTATCAAAAAACAGATCATTTCGTGCCCAGAGGATTATGGGTTCGGATGTGATCGGGACTTCTCTTAAAACGAGCCATTTGGGCCAGCTGTTCATTAGCACCCAATCGGGTTCTTGGCGCCAGACGAAATCTTGGCCTCGATAGGCAGAGGCTAAGCCAATATCGTCGGTTTGGGGCGTAATCACAAGTTCGGGGGAGGATGTGAAATCGAGGGAGGCAACTTCGTTCAGGGTGTAGTTGCGCAGCACCCAGTTTAGGGCGGGGGAGTTGATTCCGTTAACGGTAATTGCCAGGGTTTGTGCGTCTCCACGGGACCAAGTCGAAATCTCCTCGATTGTTTGAAGAAGCAAGCCAGCCTGGGGCACGCGCGGAGCCGAATCCCAGATCTCCACTCCTTTGGGGGTGCGTAATCCGCTTGATCCCCACGCCGCGCCGAGTGTATAAATCCCTAATCCCAGGGCAATTGCCCAAACGCCGCCGAGTGTGGCGACTTCGACCGACCAGCCAAAGGCTATCAGGGCGAGGCTCAAGATGAGCAGTGCAATTGAGCCAGCGAGCAAAAGTTGGTGTTGCGAGGTGATTTGCGTGTTGCCAGGCAAAATGCCTGCGCTGGCGAGATTGATCCACGAGAAAATGAGTAAAATGAGAGTCAATCCAAAAACGCCTAGTGTTTCGTTACGGTCAAAAGCGGGCGGGCGCAAATAGCGGTTGAGTTCTTTTGCGCTCAATATCCAGAGTGGCAGGGCAGCCCAAATTAGATCACTAACTTGGCGGGCAGGGTAAATGATGGTGAGGATGAGGGCGATCGTTGTCCACAAACCGAGCGCGATATTTTCTTTCTCTCGATTTGCGATTGCGCGCCAAATTGCGATGCCGCCCAAAAAGAGTGCCAATGGGTAGTAGGTGAGCAACCCGCCGAAGATGCGCGAGATTGGTACGCCAGATGCGAAACGCCAGCCGCGCAAATAATCGGCGAGGGATGTGAGCCATGCGCTTAATCCGTTTGGGGATAAAAGGAGGCGTGTGCCCACGATGAGAATCGCCCCGCCTGCATAAAGCGCAGCAACTTTGAGATCTTCTTTGCGGGTGCGCCCTTGATTTGGACTTGCTTCCATTTCTTCAACATCTTCCGTCGGGAGCAAATTCTGTGCTAACGTCCACGTCAGCCCGATGCCAAGCAAACCCATCCACACGGCGGGACCGCCGAGCAGTGCAACGCCCGCGAATAACCCGGCCCATTTCGGATTATCATTTTTCCACATTCCCCATGCAAAAGCCCCAAAAGTAACCGCGAGCATTGTCCCGCTTGCCTGACGCGAGACGGCTACTAACCCAGGAGCAATGGCGAACAAAAAGGCGGCGATAATGGCAATACGTTGACCTAGTTTTTCACGAAGAAAATAAGGCAAAAAGACAATAAAACTCCCCGCAAAGGCAGGCACAAAACGCGCCAAGAAATTGCTTGCTTCAAGACCGTAAAAAGGAAGGCTGGTGAGCAGAATATACCCGGGTTGTGACCCGAGGAGTGGTTTGCTCCCCTGCGCAACGGATAGGGCTTGAAGTGCCCACGTTGCTTCATTGTCAGTTAATGGCAGCGCGCCGAGTCCGATAAATCGCAACGCGGCGGCGAGAAAGAAAGCGAAAAAGTAAAGGGAATCGTAACGTAATTTCATGAAGGCAATTTTAGCACAAAGAAGAGCTTTCTTAGGTTACAGATAAGAAAGAATTTCTAAAGTAAGTAGGTAACGCCGCATTCTAATCTGGAGAATATGATTGGGTCACGCTAGTTACCTGCGAGTTCTATAATCCCTTTACAGGCGATTATCTCTTCCGCAGGGCGGCAAGGGCTGTTCTTATCTCTGTAAAATAGAAAGCCCGAATCCCAAGCGTTTTTTGCGAGGGGCAGAGCGGTGCTGGTGAGTGTGAAATAGTGTTACATCAGTAATCATTTAGAAAAAAGCCATCGAGTTTATAAACTCGATGGCTTTTTATTTTGAACTTTTTTATTATTTCAAATTATTCTTTTTCTTCATCAACTCTCGAATTGCATTCCCCGTATAAGAATCAATTGGCAACGCCAAAGCCTCTTCAAGAGTGACCCAGACATAGGATTGGGCTTCCTCGTTGAGTGTCACTTCGCTCGAATCCGTTTTGCAGGCAAAGTCGAAGAAGATGAAGTGCATATTCTTCCAGAAAGATTTGTCTTGAATGAACTCCTGAAAGAAGATGAACTCCAGATCGTAAATATCCAGCCCGGTCTCTTCTTTGGCTTCTCGGATGAGGGCATCGGTCATCTTTTCGCCGACTTCGATATGCCCGCCTGGTACGACGTATTTATCGTGAAATTTATGCGAGCGGACGAGGAGTAATTTGCCTTCGGGGTTAAATATCAACGCACCGACGGTGGGATGGGGGAAAGTTTGGTTCATAGGGGCTCCAAAGGTTATAAGGGTGATGATTTTAGTAGGGGCGACCCGTTTTGATAAAAAGAGAAAACTTGTTGGTGCCTATGTTTTGATAGAAACAACATCTTTCTGTACAGAGTAAAGGGTTGCCCTTACTGTTTTCTTTTTCTCATCTGCACCAGCATCACGCCGACGATCATGACTGCGATTCCGAGCATTTGTAGTGCTTCTAGCCGCTCGTCGAGGAGGAAGAAACCGAAGGTGGCTGTCCAGACAGGGGTCAGGTTTAAGGCAATATTCATTTGGAAGGCGGCCAGTGTTTGCAGCGCGTGGTTGTACAGGACGTAGCCAATCGCTGTATTCACAACTGCCAGAAAGAGTATCAAGCCCCAGGTTGAGAGCGGTGCAGATGGGATGCCCTCGAGCAGAATCGCGACGAGGAGCGTGATCCCGCCTCCCAACGCGAGCGGAACGGTCGTCAATCTGAGCGTACTGACTGAACCCGAGCGGGCGATTTTTCTGCCAAGAATGCCAAAGGTCGTGAATCCGATCACGCCAATCCCGAAGATGATTAAGCCGAGCGTCTCACCCGCTTGCATCCCTTCGGCGAAAAACAGAGTCATCCCACCGAGCGTGACAATAATCCCGATAATCTGCACGATGCCGGGGATTTCCTTGAGCAAAAAGATGCCAACAATCAGCGTGGTGATGGTGAGACTGCTCATCAAAAACGAGACAGTCGTGGCGGGTAGATATTTGAGCGACCAGAACATCATGCCATTGCCGATGGCGTAGGCACTCAATCCTAGCAGAAGTAAAAGTCCCCACACTTTCCCTGTAATGGGCGTCGTTTCTTTTTCTCGCAACATAAAGGGGAAAAGTATTAGTGCGCCGATGAGATAGCGCAGCCCGCTAATCGTGAGCGGACCTAAATCTGCGATGATGATTTTAACTATGATGAAGGATGAAGACCAGATCAGGCTAACGATGACGGCTTCAGCGATGGCGAGGGGATAGGAAGGTTTCTTCATTTTTTAAACCAAATACCGTGATGAGTGTATTCAAAAATAAGTTCAAAAAAAGCCCTCGTTTGAGGGCTTCTTTTTTATGGGAAGTTATTTTCGTTCTTCTAATGTGCGAGAAAGAATTTCTTCTTGCGCATTATCTTTCTTCGCTTTCTTTTCTTCTTTTGGCTTACCATTAGAATTATCTGCACGATCAAGTGCAGCTTGCCAAGCCATTTCCATTGCGGTGTGCTCAGGTGCTTTGGGCTCATCACCCTCAAGCTCTGCCATCATGGCTTCAACGCTTTTCTTACTGCTGCGTCTTTTTCCGCCACCACGTCCGCGTCTGGGTTGATTAGCACTTTCTGCAGGTTCTGGCAGGGTTGCCTTCATGCTCAAGCGAATTTGTTTTTTACGGCGATTGACCTCAAGGATCATCACATCAACTTCATCGTCAACTTTGACAACTTGTGAAGGATCTTTAACATAGCCATGTGCAATTTCGCTCACATGTACCAAGCCCGGGCGTTCTGCACCGATATCAACAAATGCGCCGTAACTTTCTAAACGCTCAATTTTGCCTTTTACAGTCATATCGGGCTTCATTTCACGCCATTCTAAAGGCAAAGGCTCGATCATTGTCAATTCAATCCGATCCTTTTTAGCGCGGCGTACCCACATTTCCACTTCTTGCCCGATCTCAACAGCATCTTCTACTTTGGTCAGATGTTCTTTTTGTAACTGGGAGATATGAAGTATCCCCGGTAATTGATCAGCACCTAAATCAACAATTGCGCCACCAATTGTAATTTTGGAAATAGTTCCCTTTATTTTTTGTTTTGTATCCAACGCGTTGGCTTGCGTTTTCTCGTTTTCAGCCATAAGCCTACTCCTTTTTCACTAATCCATCTATAAGTTTACCGACCCGTGATTATACTCGCTTTTCGGAAAGCGTCAACGGAAAAAGAAGAGCAATTTCAGGCTTTAAGGAAAGAGAGCAACTTTCTTGCAAATTTGTTAATTCTGCTGGATGAAAAGCCGATTCGCGCGTGTTTTGGATTTGATACCGTTAAAAGATAAGACCTGATAGGTTTTCAAAACCTGTCAGGTCTATGTCGTAAAAGGCCTCATGCTCCGTCCGATTAATAATTTCATCTTGCAAAGCATCGCTTAAATCACAGAAATAATCGCTATAGCCTGCCACACGGACAATTAAATCTCGATAAGCATCAGGATTCGCCTTTGCCTTCTGCAAAGTTTCCCTCGTGACAACATTAAACTGGATATGATGCCCATCCATATTAAAGTAGGAGCGCACAAGCTGCACAAATTTATCCGCGCCAGCCTTTGTGTCCAGCAGATTGGGCGTGAGCTTCTGGTTCAGCAAAGTCCCACCCGTACGGATATGATCCATCTTCCCCACAGATTTGATGACGGCGGTCGGTCCCTTTTTATCCGCACCCTGTACGGGTGAGATTCCCTCCGAGAGCGGGATACCCGCTTTGCGTCCATCGGGCAACGCGCCGATGACCGAGCCAAAATAAACGTGAACGGTGGTCGGGAGTAAATTAATTTGATATTCGCCGCCTTTGGTATTGGGTCGCCCCGTGACGGCATCGTAATAAATCTCGAAGACTTCTTTCATTAAATCATCGGCGTAATCGTCGTCGTTGCCGTATTTTGGTGTTTTGTTGAGCAAACGCTGACGAATTTTCTCCTGGCCAGCAAAATCATTCTCTAGCGCAGAAAGCAATTCGTCCATGCTGAAAGTTTCTTGCTCAAAAATATGATGTTTCAACGCAGAAAGCGAATCGGTGATCGAGCCAACGCCTACGCCTTGAATATAAGATGTGTTATAGCGCGCGCCGCCAGAGTGATAATCAGTGCCAGTCGCGATGCAATCATCAATCAGCAATGACAAAAACGGGACGGGCAAATACTGCGCGTAAAGTTGCTCTATCACATTATTGCCGCGCACTTTAATATCAATGAAATGATTGATTTGCTTTGTAAACGCGTCCATTAATGCTTCAAAATCTGCAAAATCACGCGGATTGCCAGTTTTCAAGCCAATTGCTGCACCCGTGCGCGGGTCAACGCCGTTGTGCAAAGTCACTTCCAGCACTTTGGGGATGTTGAAATAGCCGGTTAGGTTGTAATTTTCTTTGCCAAATGCGCCCGTTTCCACGCAGCCGCTAGTGCCGCCGTTGCGCGCATCCACGATATTTTTTCCCGCCCGCACCATTTCTTGTACGACCGCATCGGCGTTGAAAATGGAGGGTTGCCCAAATCCGGTTTGGATGATTTCGGCGGCTTTTTTCAAGAATCGGTCGGGATTTTTCTTGCTCAATTGCAAATTTGAGCTGGGCTGCAAGAGCCGCATTTCTTTGATCACGTCCAGCACCAAATAGGTCACTTCGTTCACGCCGTCCGTGCCGTCTGGCTTCAATCCGCCGGTGTTGATAGTCGCAAAATCGGTGTAGGTTCCGCTCTCGGCGGCGGTCACGCCCACTTTTGGCGGCGCGGGTTGATTGTTGAATTTGATCCAGAAAAGTTGCAATAATTCGCGCGCGCCCTCTTTGGTCAGCGTGCCATCTTTTAGCCCAGCTTCGTAAAACGGGAGCAAATGTTGGTCTATTCTGCCGGGGTTGAAGGCATCCCAGGGATTGAGTTCGGTGATTACGCCGAGATGGATGAACCAATAGGATTGCAATGCTTCGTGAAATGTTTGGGGAGGATGAGCCGGGACGCGCGTGCAAATCTGCTTGATTTTTTCAAGTTCGGCTTTTCGCTTTGGGTCTGGCTTGGTCGCCACCAACTCCGCGGCTTTTTCAGCGTGCCGTTCAGCGAATCGGACGATTCCATCTGCGGCGATGTCCATGGCGCGGAGTTCTTGCTCTTTAGCGTAGGCGTTTGGGTCGCGCTTAAAGTCGAGGGTACGGCGAGTAAGTTCAATGTCACGTTTGAACCCCAGCATCCCGCGCGTGTAGATTTTTCCATCCAGAACAGTGTGTCCAGGCGCGCGCTGTTCCATAAATTCCGTAAAAATTCCAGCTTCAAAAGTTGCGTGCCAGTCTGATGTCATCTCGGCGAGAATTCGGTCACGGAGGGCTTTATCCTGCCAAAATGGGATGACGTTCTGCGCGTAGCCACTGCGCGTGATGGGAGAAACTTTGTAGGATGTTTTGGCGCAATGCCCCGCTCGCCGACGATGAGTTCGCCCGCGTTGAAGACGATTTTTTTGCGCCCCAAAACGTAGGCGAAACCTTTGGCGCGCTGCGCAGGGATGGATTCTAGCCCCTAATTTTTTTTGTAGAATTCGGTGATTAGCTCTGCCCGCTCTGAGTCGATGGTGGGGAGGGCGTCGAGGGATTGCTGGCGGAGGATTTTTACTTCAAAAGCGAAGAATGCGCCGACCTGTGGTCGGGGATGAATTCGCCTATAGAGACAGAGTTGGTATACTGCAGGTATGGCATTAAAGCGAACTAGTCATACCATTTATGAGACAAAATATCATCTAGTGTGGGCACCAAAGTATCGGAAATGGATACTACGTGGTGATATCCAAAAGCGAGTAGAAGAGTTATTTCACGAAATAGCTGAGAACCATGATATAGAGATAGATACACTGGAGATAGCAGCAGATCATGTACATCTGTTTGTATCTTTTCCTCCACGGATGTCGATCTCCAGAGTGGTGGCGAAGTTGAAAAGCATATCAGCGAGCGAAATATTTCGAGAACACCCTGAGGTGAAACGAGAGTTATGGGGTGGGCACTTTTGGCAAGTAGGATACTTTGTGCGAACATCAGGAGACCAAGTGACAACAGAAATAATTAGAAACTACATTGAGTATCATCGTAAAGAAGAGAAAACCCCGAACCAATTGAAGTTGTTTTAGAAGCCCCGACCTGTGGTCGGGGTAATTCACTCTTTTATTCATTTTTTACTCCTTTGATCACGAATGTTGCGAATGATACGAATATTTTGCAAGCGCAGATGACAGTCACCTTTAAGGTGACTGTCATCTCATCCAGGGAGTAATGTTAGAAGGGGATGAAGTAGGTGGGGAGACGGAGGGTTTTAGCGTGGTGGTTCATGATTTTTGTATCAATATCTAAGTTTAGAAAAACCACTTCTTACTGTTCTTTTTCGCAATATCCTGCATCAAGTAATCTAATTCAGGATGATATTCCCCAGTGACAATCTCAGACAAGTCTGCAATATGATCGAATGTATAAGGCATTCCAATTTCGTCAATTTCTACTTTGTCTATGCGGCACTGATGCAATTTTTTCTGCATCATCCCCAGATAAACTTCATAATGAAACTGCTCTCGTCTTCCTCTGACTGCGTCCTGAGACCAAAACGAAAGAACAACATTAGCTTTCTTTACCGCTATGCGAATTGATTCTTTCCAATCGTTTCCGTAAAGAATTCGATTTTGAGTAATTCTTGACTCGTAGTTCCAATCCAGTCCTATCTCTTGCGGTTTGTCAATCCAAAGTCGAAAACCTTGATCTATCATTGTCGTCACAACTGGCTTTAGCTTAGACTTGTCGGCACTTGCATGTGCTAAGAAAACTTGTGTTTTAGGTGCTCTTGAGAGTTTTTTGTACTTTCGAGTTGCTTCTACGACAACCCGATTGCCAGGGGCGTTTGACCTCTGGTCTTGCCTTGTCGGTTCTTGGTTTTTAAATCTAAGTGCAGCCCGAACTAATGTTTGGAAATCAACACTCTCTATTGAGCCATCCCAATTGGTCAAATCAACATATTGGATATGGCTGAATCCAAGAGGAATTTCTATTTTCGAAATAAGAACAGGGATAAGCTTTCCTTGGTCTGCTGCGAAGGTGGACTCAGATTTTACCCACTCTGAATTTGTTGAGTTGTGTGACCAAAGAACAATGGTCATTTTAGATGTTCCAAGTGCTTTCAAAATGACTTCTCGCCATTCTTCACCAGCAGGGATTGATATATCCATCCAAACACTAAAACCTACATTTTCAAGGGCTTTAGCTATGCGTACAGCTTGCTTCTGGTCTTTCCGAGAATAGGATAAAAAGATGTCAGCCATAATTAATTCTTACTACATAAATCGTTACGTTTTGGATGTTTACATTATTATCTACGTTATTCTAACGTTAAAATCCCGTTTTTGAAAATGAGTGACTGTCTCCGCACGAACATCAAGATCTGTGCTAGATTTGCGAAGCGGGCTAAAATTGGTTTTTTGTTTTATCTATTCTAACGCTAAAAATTCTTTTTTTGTGATTTTTCAGAACTAAATTTATGCTTTCAAAATGTTATAATTGTCACAATATCCCTACACCCCAAGGAGCAAGTCATGTTTCTTCTCAATCCTAAAAAACATCAACGCGACTATCCCGATGAAAAAACGCAGGAGATTATGCTCAAAACAATTGCCTTCTTTGAAAGTAGAGGTAAGGCGAAGCTCAAAGAAGATGATCACGCTCGTCTTTGGTATGCGGATTTTCTTGAGTTCATCAAAGAAGAAAAGATTTTTGCAACGTTGCTGACTCCATCGCAACATGGTGCGGATGAAGATGCGCGCTGGGACACCTCGCGCAATTGTGCTTTCAATGAAATTCTTGGTTTTTACGGTCTCGCCTACTGGTATACATGGCAGGTGAGCATTTTGGGGCTGGGTCCCATTTGGATGAGTTCAAACGAAGCCCTTAAGGAAAAGGCGGCGCAATTATTGCAGGATGGGGAAGTTTTCGCCTTTGGGCTTTCTGAGCGTCTGCACGGCGCAGATATTTACTCCACAGAGATGACTCTTAGTCCTCAAGAAGACGGCACTTATCTCGCAAATGGGGAAAAATACTATATCGGGAATGCCAATATCGCCCCGATGGTTTCCACTTTTGGGAAAATGGCAGATACAGGGGAATATGTTTTCTTCACGGCAGATTTTTGCCATAAAAATTATGAGTTGGTCAAGAATGTGACCAATAGCCAAAACTATGTCGGGCAATATATTTTGGACGATTACCCTGTCACGGAAGAGGAGATTCTTTCTCGTGGGCAAGATGCTTGGGATTCAGCCCTCAACACCGTCAACGTGGGCAAATATAACTTGGGCTGGGCTTCGATTGGCATCTGTACTCACGCCCTTTACGAATCAATTAGCCATGCCGCGAATCGTCGTTTGTACAAGATGTATGTGACTGATTTTCCGCATGTGAAGCAAATGTTTACGGATGCTTATGCGCGTTTGGTCGCAATGAAACTCTTTGCCCTGCGCGCGGCAGATTATATGCGAGCTGCCTCGCCCGATGATCGGCGTTATCTGCTCTATAACCCGATGGTCAAGATGAAAGTCACCACGCAGGGAGAAGAAGTCATCAATTTGCTTTGGGATGTGATCGCGGCGAAGGGTTTTGAAAAGGATATGTTCTTTGAGATGGCTGCGCGTGATATCCGCGCCTTGCCAAAACTTGAGGGCACGATCCACGTTAATATTGCCCTGATTGTCAAATTTATGCCGAATTATTTCTTTGCCCCCGCTGAATATCCCGATTTGCCCAAACAAGATGCACCTAAAAATGATGATTTCCTCTTTAATCAGGGAGCAACACGCGGGCTGGGAAAAATACTTTTCCATGATTACCAAATCGCCTTTGAGAATTACGATTTACCCAATGTGAATCTTTTTCAAGAACAGGTGGCTGTTTTTAAAGAATCCCTGATAATGGCAATGCCAGACGCTTCGCAGCAAAAGGATACTGATTTTCTGATGGCAGTAGGGGAATTATTTGCTTTAGTCGTTTATGGGCAATTAATCCTTGAGAATGCGAAAATCTACGAAATGAATCAGGCTTTGGTCGATCAGATTTTTGATTTTATGGTGCGGGATTTCTCTAAGTTCGCTTTGCAGCTTTATAGCAAGCCCAGCAGTACAGCCGAGCAGATGGCATTTTGTCAGCGCATGATTCGAAAAGCTGTTGTTGATGAGGCGCGTTATCAGAAAGTTTGGCAAGAGCACGTTTACGCGCTTAAAGATATTTATGAAATGAACCCGTAAAACACCTAAACGATTCTGCGAGGAGCATGCTTTTGCGACTAAGCAGTCTCCCAAACAGTCGAGGAGATTGCTTCAGCGGGAAAAAGCCGCTTCGCAAAGACGTGCACAGTAGGAAAAAATATGAATTGTCCATTGAAATCCGAAATCTCCAGACTTGGGAGCTTATGCCAAAATCTGGAGATTTTTAATTCTTTGTAGATACATTTACTGGAGAAATAAATTCACTTCTTCCTCTATCAAACCAGCCAAAGCTTTTACCAATTCATCTCGCGTTATCTTGACTGCCGCGGCGAAGGTATATGCGAACATGGGTCCCTGTGCAGGGTAATCAAGATGCATCCAAGCATGAGAGTCTTTGGGGAGGTGAGGCATAATAAATTTCTTTATACCAGGGATGAAAGAGAGTAATTCTAGCGGGTAGTAGAGTATTCCCGAACGAAGGTCAGGCCCCTGGATGATTTGCTGGTCATCATGAATTACTTCGATTGCGGGAGGCTGATTCCCTTCAGTAAATTGAGCCAACCATAAGGGGATGTAATTACTATGTGCGTAAAAATCTTGCGCGGTATGTGTCAGGCGTCCAAAGGCAGCCCAAGCATTTTTAAACTCTCCCTTTTTTAGTGCGGCGCGGATTTGGATGTGATTTTCTGCAATATAGGCATAACTCTCTTTGAAGGCATTATTATCAAAATGATATTCGTCATGACCCAATTGTCCGTGCAAATGATCTTGCCTTGCGTTTGCTTTGGTGATGATCTTTAGCGCACGTGTGCTAAATTCATTTTCTAATGCTTCTTGTAGTATTTGACGATGGTAGGGGATGAGCATTTTCTATCCTTTTAATACTCACCACAAAGGCACGAAGAGCACAAAGTTAAGAAAACCATCTGTGTGCTCTGTGTCTTCACCTGCACTTATACCGCAGGTGCAAGTGTGTGGTGAGTTAAGTCTTTATAATTCCGCGTAAATCATAGACATGGATTCGTTCTTCACGCCCTTTGACTTTGACAGGCTCTAGTTCATCAGCAATGACGTGTTTCGACACAAGATCATAGGCAGCTTTATTGATCAGTGTTTGCCCTGGTTTTGCGGCAGCCTCGATTCTATTTGCAGTGTTGACCGTGTCGCCGATGGCGGTGTAGTTGAAGAGTTCGCGCGTGCCGACGTTGCCTATCATCGCAACTCCTGTGGCAATCCCGGTATGGAAGGTGAGATGTTTGGCCGAGTCAGTGAGTTTCGCATGTGCAGCAGCAACGCGTTGAGTCATTTTTTGTGCGGCGCGTACCGCGCGTAGCGCATGATCTTCTTGGGGGTCAGGGCTATTCCAGATTGCCATCACGGCATCACCGATGAATTTATCGAGCGTTCCTTCTTCTTCGAGGATAGATTGTGCCGCCATATCGAGATAGTTGTTAAGTAACTCGAAAACGTCTTTGGCAGATTTACGCTCGCTAAAGGAGGTAAATCCACTGACGTCGGCGAAGAGGATGGTGACGGTCTGTTCTGCACCATCGAGGCGTAAATTGCTTGGGTCTGCAAGAAGCCTGTCACGCACGCGAGGGGCAACGACTCTGCCAAAGGTTGTCCGAATACGTTCTTGTTCAGCTTCAAGGCGACGGTTTTCTGTCAGGTCTTCAAAGAAAATAGTCGTGCCTTTGGTAGCAAGATAGGCATCTCGCAGAGGTGAGCAGGAGAGGCGCAGATGAATATCCCCGCGTGTTTTAAGATGAGGTGAAACTTCGGCAACAATGCTTGGGGAATCTTCTCCGAGGGCTTTTTGTGTGGGATATTCAAGTTGGGGGTAGAACTCTGGCAGTGCGTCCTGGAGTGGCTTGCCGAGAACTTTTTCGAGCGGGATGCCGAGAATTTTTTCAGCGGCTTTATTAAAAAGAGTAATTTCTTGCTCAATATTAGTCGTGATTACGCCTGTTGCGATGGAGGCAAAGATATTATCCATCAGGTTTTTCATCTCGAGGGTTTGGTCGAGAGTTAGTTTTAGGTTGGTGAAAAGGCGTGCATTTTCAAGAGCAAGGGTAGATTGAGCGGCAACGGCAGAGAGAAAATCCAGGTCGTCACTTGAGTAGAGGTCGCCAGAGCGGCGTGCGCCGAGGGCGAGAAAACCTATCAGCTTGTCTTTGTAGCGAAGCGGCACGAAGGTATACCCAGCCAAATGCACGTATGTCCCGTCGTTGATCGTGGCGGGGAATTCGCCACTTGGCGGCAACCAAATTGGTGCGGGGGCATCCCGCAGGAGTCCCATTAACGGATCATCCATTGCGTAGGGCGGCGCGCTATCTTCGTATGAAGCATGCGGCAGATATTCCAGTTGCTCGTCGTTATAAAGATAGACCACAAAACGCTCTGGTGAAAGGGCGTTGTTTAGCTCGGTTTCGAGAATTTGCAATGTTTTGGTGAGATTGGGCGTGATGATGAGTTGATTGGATAAGCTGGTGAGCACGCGCCGATAATCGGCAGGAGAGCGATAGAAAAGGCGATCGATGGTGCGCTGAATAAAATTGCGCAGCGGATTTAACCCGAGCATGAGAATGAGCAAATAAGCGGCGATAACGAGCGGATCATTGGGCTGGATCACGCTTTGGATGAGGGTCGAGATGAGGGAGATCAACCCATAAAAAAGACCAAAAGCGACGGTAGTGGTGAGTAAATAGGTGAGTGCGCGGCTGAGAATTTGGTCTACGTCTAGTAATCTATAGCGAATGATGGCATAAGTGACCGAAATGGGCAAAAGTACCATCGGCGAAAAATAAAGCGAGGGGCGAAATTCTGGTACTGTGCTACCAAAGGCAATTGGGAGCAAATAAAAAAGCAACGCTGGAAAGAAAGCTAGGGCTGCGCCAAAAACGATTACGCGGCTTTGTTGGCGGACTATTGCAGAGTGGCTATTCACCATGCGCATAATCAATGTGAGCAGAAATAATACAATCGAAAAAGCCATTAACGCATAATTGACAATCCACTTGTCAATATAGGCATAAGGCGTTGTGGGCGCGATAATTTCACGCGCAGTAGGAAAGCCAGCTAAAAAAATCAGTGCTGCCGGAAGATAACGGCTGAGGGGATAACGAGTGATAAAAGGGATTTCTTGGGGGAAAACCAGGGCTAAATTTGCCAATGCTCCTGCTGCAACCGAGAGGCTCAAGGTCCATAAGAGGGTGGCATAGTGAGTGGTATTCATATCCACAAAGGCAACAGTGGTTACAGAAAGCGCAGCAGCAAAGGTTACAAAAGCGCGGCTGGCGCGTAAATCGGGGCGGATTTTATAAGCCCAGATACCAGCGGCGAGAAAAATTATTCCAACCAAATAAGGGATGATAAAAAGCGTTAGAAAATCACCGAAAGATGGTTTTATCGGCGTGAGGTTGAGCGTGTATTTCTCCCCGCTGCGTTTCTCAAAAGTTGTTTCTACAGACGCAAAACCTGTCTTTTCCAAAACCGCCCTTTGCTCTGTGGGCGTATTCACTTTCTGCCCGTCAATCGCAATTAGCCTATCAGACCATTCTACACCCTGCTGGCGCGCGGGCCACCCCTTCCCGTTAATTTGACTAACGACATTATTTGGCTCTATCAGCATCCCCAGAAAAGGCTCGTTATAACCCTGATAAGCCCAAAAAGGAGTTAAGAGCAACATGGCTACAGCGATCAAAATTGTTGCGAAAGGGATGAGGTGACTGATCCAATCTTTGGGGAGAGATTTTTTCATAGAGGCTCCAGAAGGGTAGGGGGTGATTATACCCCGCCCTCACCCCCGCATCGCTTCGCTTGCTCTCCCTCTCCCGTAAAACGGGAGAGGGAAGTTCGTGCGAAGCAAGAACGGGTGAGGGCGGGTATAATCCCCTTATGTCAAAATTCTACACACGCAAAGGTGATGACGGGACGACGGGGACTCTCGGAAAAATTCGCCTACCCAAATATCATCCCCGCATCGAAGCCATTGGGACCTTGGACGAGACGACCGCAAGCTTAGGCTTGGCACGTGCCCTTTCACATTCTCCTGAAGTAGACGCGATTCTGACCAAAGTGCAACGCGACATCTACATTCTCATGGCAGAAGTCGCCGCCATGCCTGAAAACGCTGAAAAATTTCGCAGCATTGGCGCATCTCATGTTGAGTGGCTTGAAGAAAAAACAGATTTGCTTAGCAAAAAAGTCGAAATGCCCAAAGAGTTCATCCTCCCCGGCGAAACGCAGGGAGATGGCGCACTCTCAGTTGCCCGCACTGTTACCCGCCGTGCGGAGCGGAGAGTTGCCGAACTGCTCGATAACGAAGAACTAGAAAACAAAGAATTATTACGCTATCTCAACAGGCTATCTTCTCTTTGCTTTGTCCTGGAGTTGGTTGAAAATCAATTTGAGGGTAAAGAAGTGAAGATGGTGAAGTGAAAAATATTAAACACTAAGAGCACAAAGTTACACGAAGAAAAGACGTTTTTTAGGTTTTCTTTGTGTTTCCTCGTGTTCTTTGTGGTGAAAAATAGGAACAATCTATGACTGGAACCATCATTAACATCATCACCATTCTCATCGGTAGTGCTTTGGGTATCCTCTTTGGCTCCCGACTCCCAGAACGATTAAAAAACACCGTCACTGCGGGACTAGGATTATTCACTCTCTCCATCGGTATTTCTATGTTTCTCAAAAGCGAAGAAGCCCTCATTGTTTTAGGCGGTCTTCTCATCGGTGCGGTACTTGGTGAATGGTGGAAAATCGAAGAAGGCTTAGAAAACCTTGGTGTATGGATTGAAGCAAAAGTGGGTAAAAATAAAAACAGCACAGAAAGCGACCGCTTTATCCGTGGGTTTATGACTGCATCCCTACTATTCTGTATTGGCCCCCTTACTATTCTCGGCTCCATTCAGGATGGACTAAGTGGAAACTACGAATTACTTGCCGTTAAATCTGTTTTGGATGGATTCGCCTCCCTTGCCTTTGCATCTACGCTAGGGATTGGCGTTGCCTTTTCTGTATTCGTTGTTTTGATCTATCAAGGCGGTATCTCTCTCCTTGCCGCGCAGCTAGACAGCTTTATTACCGAACCAATGATGATAGAAATGACCGCCGTAGGGGGCGTAATCTTAATAGGTTTGGCAATTTCGAGTTTATTAGAAATCAAGAAAATTCGTGTGGGTAGTTTTCTCCCGGCATTGGCAGTTGCCCCCTTCATTGTTTGGATTTTAAGCTTTTTTCCATAGCCCCTATTTCATCTGCCATTAAACAAAAAAGCGGAGATGATTTCATCTCCGCTTTTGTAATATGCAATAGAAACTGAGTTAAAGCCCCATCTCTGCCAAAGCATCATCAATTACCTGCTGAAAAGCCTGATAAGGATAATTGCCAGGCAACATTTGCTTTACTTCTTCGCCATCCACAAAATAAGAGATCACAAAAGCAGGGGTCCCGTTTATACCTTCTGCCTTCGCGTCAGCCTCATCCTGATTGGCACGAGCCTGATAAGTATTAGCCGACATACAAGATTTATATTGATCCAGATCTATGCCCGCAGCCTTTGCCCATTTTTCCATCGTCCCATTGGTAAAGGACGTTGTCTGATTAGCAAAAATCATATCGTGCATTTCCCAAAACATATTTTGGTCTCCTGCACAATAAGATGCTTCTGCTCCGAGCATTGGCTCTGCGCCACTTAACATTGCACCGACCGAGCGATAAACAAAATAAACTTTCCCTGTTTTTATATACTCTTCTTCCAAGAGAGGTTCTGTTTCAATGGAAAAAGCTCCGCAATGCCCGCATTTATAATCCGAGTATTCTACAATCTGAACAGGCGCATCGGGGTCACCCATTGCATTACCATCTGCCATATAGCGTGAGCGAAATTCAGCATTCACTTGGGGGCTTGAACCAATCAGCACCGCTGTGATCAAACCAGCACCAATAATAATTAAACCAAGCGTAATCATCTTTCGTTGTTGCTTCTGTTTACGGCGTCGTTCACGAATTTCCTGACGTTTACTCATACTTTCTCCTATTTTTATTAGACTAGACAGAGGAATATTTTGCCATGTTAAAGATAATTTGTCCAATTAGAGAAAGATAAGAGAATAATTGGATGTGGAACACATCCCGCACATGACCCTGAGCTTGCTTCTGTAAAAATGACTTTATTCTGAACGTACAAATCTTCCATTAAAGAAAAAAGCCCTTGGCTTTTTTAGGCCAAGAGCTTTTCATCTCGTTTATTTTTTGCTATTGTGAATCCAGCCAATCAATGATCACCTTGAACACATCTGCCTGCTCTGGTTCATTATGAATTTCGTGATAAAAGCCATCCCAGATTTTTAGCTTAACCTTGTCTCCGGCTTTTTCTGCGAACTCGCCGCTGGCATCTGCAGAAGTCAATCTATCTGCGCTACCGTGCATTAACAAGAGGGGGAGTGGAAATTCAGCAGCATGTTCCAACGACCAAAGCCCAGCTTCATACATGCCTACAAAGAGACGGGCTGAAATTTTATTATGTACAAAAGGGTCTTCTTCGTATGCGCGCACCACCTCTGGGTCACGAGAGATAGCTGCAGTTTCTAATCCGGAATTTTGAATAAAGGCGGGATAAATCATATTCATCATCTTCCCCAAGAAAACTTGTACAGCAGGTGGCTCAAAAGCTAATTTGATCCAAGATCCTGTCGTGATAACACCCTTAAGGTCAGGCTTGCGGCGTAATACGTAATTGAGAACGATATTCCCACCCATGCTATGCCCATAAAGAATGCGTGGCAAATCGGGGTAGTATTCATCTACTTCAGCGAGAAAAGCGTCAATATCATCGAGCAATGTTTCGTATGATGGGGTATGTCCACGTGTGCCTTCTGATTGCCCGTGTCCACGATGGTCAAATCCAATCATTGCATAATTGGCATCATTCAATGCGGCGGCAAGATGTTCGTAACGTTCGATATGCTCGCCATGGCCATGAACCATGCAGACAATGGCTTTAGGTGGATTCTCAGAGGGAAAGGCATGTGTAAAAAGTTTCAACCCGTCTTTGCTTTTAAAACGCCATTTAATTTTGCTTCGTTTCTCTTCACTCATTATTACTCTCCAAATGTGATCTTAAATTCGCAATGTTTTGCACCAGTAACCTGACAGGATATTTCTTCAATCAAGGCATCTGATGATGTTGCCCAGTAGATTGCTTCTCTAATCAGTCCGTGTGTAAGGTGGCAAATCGCCTCGTCGTCTTGCTGGTTATATGTCGTTGGGCTGGTATTATCGACCAGAAGCAAGTTGAGGTCAAGAGTGTGAACGCTCATCTCATCTGAAGATGCATTGAGTAGTCGGATGAGCAAATCCAAGACAGCTTTACGTCGTCGTGTTTCCGGTAATCCCCGTAATAATTTGGCTTGCGCCTTTTCTTTAAAAGAAGCGTTTGATAGCAAATCGTCCCAAAATTTCCCGCCAATTCGCTGTAAGATACCACGTGCGCCACGCCCATAATAAGCTCGAATGGCTTGTTGCAGACCGGCATAGGTTTCTGCTGCGGCTTGGTTTCCTAAGTTTTCAAGATGCTTGCTATCTGCCCATTCGACAGGTAGCCTGGATTTGTTTAGCACAATCGGTAAATTTTTCTCGCCAATCTCATTGGCGACAATTAGCATAAAATTTTGAAGTAGTTTGGAAGAAAAAGTTGCGCGAGTATTTGCCATTATAGTGCTTCTCCAATTTCAAAGCGGCAATGAGGGTCGCCTTTTGCCAAACAGTAGGTTTCGACGATGGCATAATCATTTCCGGTTGCCCATTTTACGGCTTCGCCCAAAGAACCAGGATAAAGATAGCAAATCGGCTTGTCATTTTCACGGCTATGACAAATCGCGCAGGTTGATTCTATATAGGCAATTGTATCGTTTTCATCTTCAACCCAAGCATCTACCTGTGGGTTCGATTTTTTTAACGCGCTTGCCATACTGTTCAGAATAAATTTAATACGTTGTTTTTGTGGCAAGAGTTTGAGCGCGGCTCCAGCCACACCGAGTAATGCTGGTTGTTCATTAATGGCATATTGAAAGGAGGCTTTGCCAATGCGCTTCAGCATCCCGCGCCCACCGCGCCCGTAAAACTCTTCAATGGCTTGGTTTAGACGAGCATATTCAATAGCTTGGATACCTGGCTCAAGATTGTCTGGAGGGAGATTATTTACAAAGCTCTCCAAATTACTTAGACGCAAAACGGCATTTAAACCATTAGCTCCTATTACTTCTTTAGAAGCAGCCAATGCTTGCCGTACGATGGTGTTGACAATTACAGCGTCTTCACGGTGTCCCATTGAATCTCCTTTTTTTGCTCGTTTCCTGAAATCTGAAAACTATATAGCGGATATTCTTCATCTGTGCGTTTAAAACCATTTTTGGTGTAGAGAGCAATTGAACGTTCATTTTTGCTTTGTGTATTGACGCTGAGTTGGGCAATTTCTTTTGCTAATAACTGCCCAATTAAATCGCTAATTAATGCGGATGCAACACCTCGACGCTGTGTTTGTGGATGAATAGCCAGTCTTGCCAGATGTGCACCAAAGGGGCTGGGTGTACTAATTTGATATCCAATAATCCCATCCGCTGATTCGGCTATAGTCGCGTTAATCGCTTGCGAATAGGCTTGCTTCAACATGGATAGTGGATTCTGCCAGAGGGGCGCAAATGCTGCCTCATCAACCTGAGCGACTTTTGGCAAGTCGGCTTCCGTCATTGCACGGATATTAATTCCTTTTGGCAGAGTCAATTCGGGCTTTTTTTCTCCCGTCCACGACATTATCAAAATTTGTTCGTCGTTGGTAAAACCACTGTCTTTGAGTAGGGTTTGCATCCAGCTTTGCACGGTGATTGCAGAAATCTTTATCTTGCCATATTTTTCTAAATCCTCTTTGGCATTTTCCCATAGAACACCCCATGCCTTTTCAGTAGAAAAATTCTCTGTATGGGTAAAAAGTCTTAACCAGGTAATTTCTTTTTGATCTTGAGGGCAAGCTAAAACAGCTATGATGCGAGAGTTTTCTTCAAGTACCCAATAGAAGGGTGAGCCAAGCCACTCAGTTGGGTTTTTCCAATCCAAGTGTCTATGCACACGCCGTTCAAAGAACATCAGATTCGCAATCTCTTGTTGATCTTGGGGTAATGCAGGACGAACTTGGTAGTTATTGGTCATTACCGAATGATACGTAGTATGAAATTCAAGAAACGCTGGAAGAGATTTGGTTTTTTGACTGCACCAAGAGAATCGAGCATTGTATAGGCAGAGTCTTGGAGTTTTCCGCTACGCAGCTTGATGGCAGCGATTGATTTTAGAACAATTTCCTGATAATCGCCTTTGTTAATTTCACCGAATAAAGCAGCGGACTTTTCATAAAGGGAGAGGGCTTCATCTTTTTGGCCAAGTGCGTCTAAAGCTGCGGCTTGATTTCCAAGTGCCATTGCTTGCCTAAAGAGATCGTTTGCATCAGCAAATAAAGTATCGGTACCTTTGGCTGCTTCAAATGCTTCTTTGGCTTTGTCTGCTTGCAGGAAGGCAACACTGAGATTGTTTTGCGCCTCGGCTGCATCGAGAGTCTTTTCTTCTTTTATGTATGTTTTGGCAGCCTCCGAAAAAAAATGGATTGCGTTTTCAAAGTCACCTTCTTCAAATGCTTTTTTCCCTTTTTGCGAAAGTTCGATAGCGGTGTTTTCCATAATTTGATGCCTTAACTTCTAAAAAGTAATATTCAAAATTCCTTCAGCAACCGAACGCAATTTATCAGCAGAGAGATCGCTTAAGTTTTGTGCCAAATCGAGATAAGGACGATTTACAGGCTGGCAAACAAATTCTTGCAATTCTGGGGAGAGGTTGAGAAATGCTTCTACTGCATTTTGACGTGTTAGCCACAAACCGATGGGGCCATTTTTATCGAGAAAATCTTCTGTATGTCCCCCAAGAACAGAAAGTAAACCCTCTAGTTCTGGCAAAGAAATTGCACGCTCCCCTAATTCATAGGCTTTAATTCGGCTTTTAGGTATGTTGACCTCTTTTGCCAATGCTTTCATTGAAATACTAGCTTTCAATCTTTCTTGTCGCAATAATGCCCCAATCATTCTTTGACGTACGCTTACCAGACGAGGCAAATCAAGTTTTTCTATAGGTGCTTCATTATCTGAAATGGATTCCGTTCCCCAAAAATGGGAGATTGAAATATTGAGCAAGAAAGCTAGAACCTCAAGTTCTGGCAAAGAAGGCGATTTTTTCCCACTTTCGTAAGAGCTAAAAGAGCCAGAGCTAACACCAATTGCTTCGGCGCATTCTTTTATACTCATCCGTGAGGCCAGACGAGCGTCCTTGATGAGGACGCCAAGCGTTTTTGAGCGAAGGGTAATATGAGTCTTGGTATCCATGATTTCCTCAATAGCTAGATAAAAACAAATCGATTATACAGGGCATAATTATAGCAGGTTTATGCTAACGCCTTCTTTTGCTACTACGATTAGCAGCAAGCATCTCAGAAATATTAGCACCAAAAACATCTGCGCCAAGTTTAAATCCTGCTGCTTCTAAACGTGGTGCAAACATGGGGCGTAGACCAGTCGGTTCTGTTTCGCCAAGAATTTTATTATTCTCACCAATGCCTGTTTGTTTGAATTTAAAAATATCACTCAGGACAATTGTATTGCCTTCCATCCCCGCAACTTCACTGATTGCAACCACTTTACGAGACCCATCTGAGAGGCGCGTTTGTTGTACAATGAGATCTACAGCGGACGCGACTTGCTGGCGCACTACATTTATTGGTAAATCCATACCGGCCATGAGGACAAGGGTTTCAAGGCGAGAAATAGCATCTCTGGGTGAGTTGGAGTGAACTGTCGCCAAGGAGCCATCATGGCCAGTATTCATGGCTTGGAGCATATCTAGTGCTTCACCTCCACGTACCTCACCAACGATGATGCGATCTGGTCTCATGCGTAGGGAGTTTTTTACTAAATTACGGATGGTTACTTCTCCACGCCCGTCTGCATTAGGTGGTTTTGTTTCAAGGCGGACAACGTGATCTTGCTGGAGTTGTAATTCTGCTGCATCCTCAATAGTTACAATCCGCTCATCTGCTGGGATGAAGCCAGACAAGACGTTGAGCAGGGTTGTTTTCCCGGAACCTGTTCCTCCTGAGATGATAATGTTGAGACGGGCGGCAACACAGGCTCGTAAAAACTCTGACATATTTTCAGTCACTGACCCAAAATCAATCAGATTTGCTACGGTTAGCCGGTCTTCGGCAAATTTTCGAATAGTGATTGAAGGACCGTCAATTGCAATGGGCAGGATAATAGCATTGACACGAGAGCCATCGGGAAGACGGGCGTCTACGGTGGGGCTATCTTCATCTATACGACGTCCTAGCGGGGCGATAATCCGTTCGATAATACGACGGACGTGATCGTTATCTTCAAACTTAACGGAAGTTTTCATAAGCTTTCCGTTTTTTTCTACATAAATATTTTTAGGCCCATTGACCATAACTTCGCTCACATTGGAGTCATCCAAAAGGGTTTGGATGGGACCAAAGCCAAAAAGCTCATCACCAACTTCTTTAAAAACATGTTTACGTATATCGTCTGGGAGTTTTAGATTTGCGCGTTTATATATATCATCAAGACGTTCCAAGGCAAATTTCTTGCGCTCATCAAAAGAAATATCAGTGCCTTCCAGTTCTCGAGAAACAGTGTTGATGAGATAATATTTGAGCTTAAGAATATCTGGAGAAGAAAGAGTTGATGTTGTTTGGTCAGCACTCATCTTTAATCTGCTCATGATATGCTTTTCTCCTCTTGATCATTTTCTTCAGGAATAACCCAAACAACCTGATTGGTTTGGACGGCAAGAAACTCATTTTTGTAGAGGGTTTTTCCCTCTGCGTTGAGAACGCTGGCTTCGGTGAGAGCAAGAAAAGAGTTTCCTCTATCAAGTTCATCTTTTAGGCGTTCATCTCTGTGGATGTGAATCGTTCCCTGAATGAGATGTGTAGTTGTTTGTACAAGGACGTCTATGGGTGTTTTTGAAATAACGTCGGTAAAAAACTTCCCTTTATTGTCATATTCAAATGTCATTAGAGTCTCCTGATGAGCTAATTGTTTTTGAGTTTTGGTTAGTGCAACCCAAAGATCTTGTCAAAGCCGCCTCAGCCAGTTCTTTCTCGAGATTCTTGCTCAAGAGGGCAAGTTGCTTGGGCGCGGCGCGCTTCACCCTGTCCTATATCCTAATTTTCATCTTCTTCTGGCGGGGGCATGAGATATCCTAAGCCGGTGCGTGTGACAATATGGACAGGAGAGTGTGGTGTTTTTTCAAGTTTTTGACGTAGGCGAGCGATGCTGACCCATAGGATTTCTTTCTCGTCACGATATTCTGGACCCCAGATGCTGGTGAGTAACTCTTCTGCGCTAATGATCTTGCCCACATTATGGACAAATTGTAGCAAAACCCGATATTCTGTTGCAGAGAGTGGAATGGGTTCGCTTTCGTTATCTCGCCAGACTTCTGCGCGAGCAAAGTCGACGCGGATATCTTCGTGGGTAAAGTAGCGTGCTTGCGTAATATCGGTAGAGACTTGAGCTCGCCTTAAAACAGCACGCACTCGTGCGAGTAGTTCTGTTGCTGAAAAGGGTTTGCTCAGATAATCATCTGCGCCAAGATCAAGCCCACGCACGCGATCTTTTTCATCCCCTTTGGCTGTTAGCATGATGATAGGAACACTGGAATATTCGCGGATGCGTTGGCAGGTATCAAAGCCATCCAACTCGGGCATCATCACATCCAGCAGGATTAGATCGATCGGTTGCGAAGAGAAAATTTCAATGGCTTCGAGACCATTGGACGCAGTGACGATATCATAGCCATCAGTGCGCAGATTTGCGTCTAAAAGACGTTGGTAGCGCACTTCATCATCAACAACAAGAATACGTTGTGCCATAGTAATATTCTCCTTCTAAAACTATTTACCGCTATTGAGCGGGTAGCTGAATAATAAAACAAGTACCTTTTTTATCTTCTGATTCTGCCCAAATCTTACCACGATGTGCTTCAATAATCCGCTTACAAATAAAGAGACCCAAGCCCGTACCTGCTTTGCCTGGATGGTCTGGAACGCGATAAAAGCGATCAAAAATAAATAGAAGGTGAGCTTCTGGAATGCCTGCCCCGCTATCGGCAAAGGTAACCTGAACGAAAGCTGAATTGATATTATCTACCGCGATGGCAATCTTTGAAGCGGGGGCATATTTCACTGCATTACTGAATAAATTTTCAAAAATTTGTGCTAGTCTTGTGCTATCTCCTTGAATGATTTTTTCAGAATTACTATTGAAAACAATCTCAAGATTCGTATAGCGTGCTTTTACACGTGTGATTACATCTCTAATGAGGGCGTCAAGACGGAGTGGTTGAAAATTCATCTCAATCGTTTGGCTTTCAAGCCGTGCTGATTCAAGAATATTTTCAATCAATTCGGTTAAGTGATCTGTTTCCTCGTCAATAATTGTCAGAAATTCTCGGCGCGTCTCTTCATCCCAATCTGTATCATCGCGTAGCAAGGTTGTGCTATAACCTTTGATAAACCCTAGCGGTGTGCGTAGTTCATGTGAAATGGTTGAGACAAAATCATCTTGCAGACGCATTTGTCTTTGAACAGATTCGAGTTCAGCAATGGTTTCTTGTAAGGCACGTTTTTCAAAAATATATGCGATGATAATTGCAGCAAGCGCAGCAATTTCAATATGATTTTCTGCATATTTTGGTCCCCCAAAGCGAATCAGACTCATTGCACCGAGTATTTTCCCTGAAGCTTTAAGCGGTAAACCAATCAGGTAGGCGTTTTTAACACGTTTTCCATTTGGATTTGGCTCTTTGGGTTTTTTTAGGACGATTTCTTCTCTTTTGATCGCCTGATTTGCAATCTCTTCTCCCCAGTTTGCATCAGCCTCGGCTTTTTTTTCTCTTCCTACTGCTCGTGCATAGGCAATTTCAGAAGTTTCCCCGCTTTTCTCTGAGATAAAAATTGCTAAATTATCAAAAACCAATGCATCTCGTAATGATGCGATTAAAAAATCAAGCGCATCTTTCCAATCCTTTTCTTGAACGGCATTTTGCCAAAAATGATATCTAAGAGATTGATTAGGAATCTTCATAAGATGCTGATTTTTATTCTGCGCTTGTTGTTAATAAAGGAAATTTCACGGTTGTTCCTCTTCCTTCAGCAGATTTAACTTCAAGCATTGAACCGTGTGCCTCCACGATTTGCCGCACAAGAAGAAGCCCTAAACCCATTCCCCCATGACGCCGTGTTGCTGCTCCGTCTAACTGGTGGAAGGATTCAAAAATTTCAGCAACTTGTTCAGGGGGGATACCTATCCCTGTATCGGTTACAGAAATAGTTATTAGCTTATCGCTCTCGTGCTCTACGCGCAAAACCACGCGTCCGCCTGCTGGCGTAAACTTGATTCCGTTATCCAATAATTGTCCGAGTACCCAAATTGTTTTCTGGCTATCCGCCTGAACAGCGGGGAGGTGTTTGTCCACCACTGCATGAACGGTCACATCACGTTTTTCAGCTTTTTCTGTCACAGCTTTTACGGTCAGGTGAGCAATGCGTCGAATATCGACCACTTCCTGTTTTAGCGTCAGTTCTCCGCGCGAGGTGATCGAGACCATGATCAAATCTTCAATCAGGCTTTCTAACTGTGATGTGGAACGCTGTCCGACTTTTAGGGCATGGGCTTGTTCTTCGGTAACAGGTCCTAAAGATTTAGAAGCCAGTAATTCAAAGTAGCCTTTAATATGTGTCAATGGTGTTCTTAATTCGTGGGAGATGTTTGAAATGAAATTTGCTTTAAGTTCTGAGAGTTCTGATAGCCGTTTTAGCGCATTCTGGAGTTCAGCTGTCCGTTCTTGTACTCGTCGTTCAAGGTTGCGATTTGTCGCTTGCAATGCGCTACGCAATTGGATTATCTGCTCTGTCACTGCCTGATCGAGCATTTCTTTGGTTGTAATTTTCAGCTCTAAAAGAGCCTGACCAATCAATATATTCTCGCCGCGCGCAATTTTCTCTTGCTGGTAGCTTAAAGCCTTTTTGAGATCATCTTTGCTAATATGGCCTTGCTGAACCAAATGATCCCCAAGACGGGGTACTAGCATTTCAGGCGTTAATTTAGGAGTTTTTTCTGTCATGATTTTGCCTAACCTTTCTGTTTTTCCTACTCTTAAATTGAAGAGAAAAAGTAGATATGAAAATTTGAAGGGCAAAAAAGGGATTGGAACCAATAAATCTTTTTATAAAAGCTTTTCCAAGAGCGCATCTAAATCTTCATTAGATGCGTAGTATAAAGTAATATTACCGCCTTTTTTACTATGGCGCATTGATACTTTAGTCTCAAAACGTGAGCGTAAGCGATCTTCAAGTTCAGTTACCTCAGGGGATTTTGGCGTTTTCTTTTCTTGGGTAGGTGTTTTTCCAACATTCCATTTATTTACTAATTGTTCAGTTTGGCGAACATTGAGCTGTAATGATGTTACTGTTTTTAATGCAGATTCTTGTGCTTCTAAGGTGGGAAGTCCCAGTAATGCACGCGCATGACCTTCGCTGATCAGTTTCTCAATAAGGGCGGCTTTGACCGTTTCAGACAGTTTTCGTAGACGCAATCTATTTGTAATTGCTACACGACTTTTACCGACTTGTTTAGCTATCTCGGCGTGTGAGAGCCCAAATTCATCCGTTAATTGATGATAGGCCTCAGCCTCTTCAAGTGGACTCAGATCAGCGCGTTGCACATTTTCGATTAATGCCCACTCTAGTTGTTGTTGTTCGCTGACTTCGCGAATTACAACGGGAACTTTTTTCAAACCAGCTTGCTGCGAGGCTTTCAGGCGACGTTCCCCCGCGATCAGTGAATATTTCCCTTCCCCGTTTGGAGAAATAATTAGCGGCTGGATCACACCATGCTCACGGATTGAATCTGCTAACTCGGCTAGCTCATCTTCGTTAAAGTGTGTGCGCGGCTGTCTCGGGTTAGAGCTAATTTTCTTAACCGCTACCTCTTGAATCCCGCCCTCAATCTCTGGGGTGGCGACGGGGCTCTCAGTATCTACGATTAACGCGCCTAAACCTTTACCAAGTCCTGTTCTTTTTTTTGCCATGTTTTTGTCCTGTTGCGTAAAGCCTAAGAAAACTACTCCCTTTTTCTATAGGATACCCTTGGGGATAGATAATACGAATAAATTTCTAAATCTTATCGCCTTCCATTAATTCCTTTGCTAATGCATCATAGGCTTTTGCGCCAACTGAGTTGGGTGCATACTCCGAAATGGGTAGACCATATGAAGGCGCCTCTGCCAAACGGATGCTACGCGGAATAACAGCCTTAAACACTTGCTTTGGGAAATGATTATTGACTTCGCTTACCACGTCGTTAGCGAGATTTGTTCGACTGTCAAACATTGTTAGAACAACGCCACGCACGCGCAAATCAGGGTAGAGTGCCGAGCGTACTTGGTGAATCGTCTGTGTCAATTGCCCTAATCCTTCCAGTGCGAGATATTCACATTGAACGGGAATAATTACGCCATCCTGTGCTGCCATCAGACCGTTAATTGTCAGCAATCCCAGTGAAGGGGGGCAGTCAAGCAGAATATAGTCGAAGTCTCCGTTGAGCGCAGTGAGTGCATTTCTTAGGCGGGTATTGCGCTCTGTTTGGTCAACAAGCTCAATCTCTGCACCAGCCAATGATGGGGAAGAGGGCAAAAGCGAAAGATCGAGTCGTTCATTTTTCAATATCAATGAAGCAGGAGGATACTCGCCCAATAATGCTTGATAGGACCCTTTTTCAACGCTGTGTTTATCAATGCCAAGGCATGAAGTTGCGTTGGATTGCGGATCAATATCAACGATTAAAACGCGCTGTCCGTGCTGGGAGAGATATGCCCCTAAATTGATGGCGGTGGTCGTTTTTCCAACGCCGCCTTTTTGATTGACAAGTGTATAAATGCGTGCCATGAACTATAAAACCTCCATCTGGCAATTTTGAATTTCTTCGTCGGTAGGGATGCTATCCAACCCACGGCGGGTAACAGAATAAGAAGCCAGCCGTGTTGCAAAACGTGCTGCTTCCCAAGGATCACGCGTGCTGTGCAGGCGGATGAAAAAAGCTGTAGCAAAAATATCACCTGCGCCGGTGGCATCTATCTCATCTACTTTGGGCGCAGAAAAACGACGCAAATCACGATTCCAATATAGCCTTGCACCCTGGCTTCCTTCTGTGATGACGAGGACACGACTGGCGAGGGAGAATTCTTCGATAAGATCTTCGTCCTCATTGACATCTTCTACGCTAAGAACAGCGGCACTGGCGTGATTTAGACTTGCTTCCATTTCTGACCATTTTCTCGGCTTTACATGGCCATTATCACCCCAACTGCGCAGCCAGCCTTGTGGTGTTAATCCCAGCAATGCGGGGGAAAATCCTGAAGGGAGTTGCGATTCCATTTCTTGAGCAATTGGCGCCAAGTGGATGATAGGTGAACGTTGCCAAACTTCAGGGATTTTTTCAAAATCAATCTTTTCGGCATGTTCGTACAAAACTTGTTGCCTACCAGTAGGTGTTGAATTATTTGAGAAGATGGTTGTCTTTTTGGAAGGAATATTAATAATCGGAATGCTATCCAAAGCCATTAGCGAAATATCTTGCTCATTAAAGCTGCTCACAATCCCAACCCGCAAGCCAAGTGCACGCGCTGTTAGCGCGGCATATGCGGCTGTCCCGCCGAGTTCTGAGCCAGTCGGCGAGCCTTCGGGAGGCAGGTCTTTAGAAAAATGACCAATGACAAGATAATCTACTTTTTCGATGGGGGTCAGATTGAGCATAAAGAGATTATACCCGAGAAGGGTGGCTGTGAAACATATCAGATTTATGATGAAGATAAACTCAGTAAATTACGATTTTAAGAATTTTCTGTCATTGCGCGCATTTTTTTGCAAAGCAATCTGCCTCATTGATGAGAAAGGGGATTGTTTTGGCGGAAAAACTGCCTCACAATGACGCAAATCTGTGAATTTATCCTCCGATATTAACCTGAAATCCTTTCTCAAGAAAAATTTCGGCAAGTTCTTGCATTTTTTCTTTCGAGGGCGTTTTCACTTTTTCCAACAGGTATTCATGCGCCATACGATGGTATTTATCAGTAGCGATGTTGTGGTAGGGGAGTAGATCAACTTGCTGGATATTTTTTAATGTGGCAATAAACGTTGCTGTTGCGTTGAGATTTTTTTCATCGTCATTGATATTGGGGATGATGGGAATGCGGATATTCACTTTTGTACCTGTTTTCGTTAAATATTGCAGATTTTCCAAGATAAGCCGATTCGATACCCCTGTGAATTGACGGTGTTTTTTATCATCCATCATTTTCAAGTCATAGAGAAAGAGATCGGTATAAGGCAATATCCGCTCAAATCGCTCCCGAGCGGTGAGACCAGATGTATCAACCGCGGTATGGATTTCGTGTTCTTTGCATTTTGCAGTAGGTCAGAAAGAAAATCAATTTGATGGAGTGGTTCTCCGCCTGAGAAAGTAACCCCGCCCCCCGATTGATCATAGTAGATGACATCTTTTTCGATCTCTAACATGATCTTGTCTAGGCTGGATCTTTCTCCGATGAGTTGAATAGCATCGGTAGGGCAGGCTTCGGCGCAGGCTCCGCAAAGTTGGCAGATCTCACGATCCCAAATGCGGATATCGTCTACGAAGCTGATCGCGTTGTTGGGGCAGACTGTGACGTAATCTTCGCTGAGGATGCAGCGGTTTTCAAAAAAAATTAATTTCGGGTTGTGGTGAGCGTGATTCAGGGTTATGACACCAAGTGCAACTTAATAGGCAGCCTTTGAGAAAGACTGTTGTACGGATTCCCGGCCCATCGTGGACGGAGAATTTTTTGATGTCGAAGATCGTTCCTGATTGGGGCATTAGTAGTTTCCTGAAAAGTTTTTGGGATTATACGACTCTTTGTGAATTTGTGGGGAAGGGCTTCAGTTGTGTGGGCGCAGGTGTTGTCAGATTCTTTCTCAACGCGAATTGCGCGAATTGACGAATGACGCGAATAAAAGCCAATTTTTACCTGACACCATTTGCGCGCTCAGGAACTGGTGAGTTTTTCTTCTTGGAGATTCTGTTTTTTAACGGTAGCAAGCCTAAGGTGGCGGGCGATGCGGTTTTTCATCCGATATAAAGAAAAAGCGGATTTCTGTATTGAAATCCGCTTTTGGAGATAAGTTCTGCGATTTTTAGCTATATTCTTTAATCATTTCTACGCGTCTGAAGGCTTCGAAATATCCCAAATCAAAAAAGGCGGGGAGGTGGGGATTATCGGCAAAGAAATTTTCGGCGTAGGCATCCATGCGGGGATATTGAAGGTGTAGGTAGAGGAGAATATTTCTTGCCATTTTGACGGGATTGCCTTGCTCGGTGTGAAACTCAAAATGTGTAATGGTTCGTTTTTTATGTCTATAGACGAGCCAGCCGCGTGTGCCATCTTTTAGTTTTATATGAAAGCCTTGAAACATGCTGGCATTTTCCATTGATTCTAATGCGTTTACCCAAGTTAAATGGTGGGGGTAGGAGCGTAAGGCTTTGAGAGCGTCATTTCTGTAGAGCCAGGTGATTTCACCTTCTGGGCTGAAGGGCGGGCGGATTGGGGCACGTCTGAGCACAAGGAGTTCTCTGGTTTTTTGGAAACCATTTTTTTCAAAAAGAGTATGGGCGGCGCTATTGTTTTTGATGACTTCAAGAATAGTTTTTTTTGCACCAAGCTTTTCTGAAGCTTCAAAAATTGCATTCATCGCCACCGCTGCTGCACCACGCCGCCGATTTCCAGGAGCAATGCCGAGTCTTGTGATCCAGGTGTGATCTCCGCGTACGCCCAGCATGCCAAGCCCCATAAATTTTTCTGTTTCTTCGTCGTGTATGATCGGGGAGAGTTCCAAGTCTACATCAAAGTCGTGGATATATTCTGCCATGACCGCGACACTCATGGGCATGGGGACAAGATAGTCTACGCGTGTTTGATTGTAGAAATCAGTTAGTTCTTCAATTGTAAATTGGCCGGCAGGGGTGATTTTTAAACCCATAGTTTTATTTTTGAATGAAAGAGTCGATGATTTCCCAAAACTTTTTGAGATTAAATGGTTTTCCAAGATAGCCATCAAGTTGATAGGCTTCAACAGTTTGTTGCGCCATTTTTTCGGGCCAAGCTGTCATGACGATGATGGGGATATCCCAGAGCGTTTTTTCATCGCGTATCCAGGTTGAGAGGGTTTGTCCGTCAGCATCTGGTAAGCCTAAGTCTAGTAGGATAAGATCAGGGATTTCTTCCAGAGCAACTTTGATACCTTCTGTGGCATTTTTTGCCCAAATGAAATCAAAGCCTTTTGCCTTAACAGCTCTTTTTACCAAAGATGCGTTATCTTCAATATCTTCGACGAGTAAAATTTTTGTCATAGAATAGATTCCCTCTGTTATGCTAGAAAGTCTTCACCGGGCATAAAAGCTTCAACGCGCGCCCAGAGTTCACGGATATTAATCGGTTTTGACATATACACATCACAGCCTGCATCTAGTGCTTTCTCTGCATCACCTTTAAGCGTATTTGCTGTAATCGCAATGATGGGGACTTGACGTAAATCACTGTTGCGATGTTTGCGTATTCGTCGAGCAACTTCGTAGCCATCAATATCAGGGAGGTTAATATCAAGCAAAATAACGGTGGGCATAATGCTTTCTGCCATTTGTAGACCTGAAAGACCAGTAATTGCACCATGAATAGTATAGCCCTTGGCTTTAAGTGCTCGTTCGACTAAGCGCATATTGTCCGGGTTGTCTTCCACGTACAGGATATTATTTGCAGTCATAGTTTACCCATTCTTCTTTTGCGTTATGCTTCTAAGTATTATATCAATCTTTTTCTTTTATTACCCTATAAACCTGATGAGAGATGATTTTTGATATAGATCATTCTTCTTCAGGAAGTACGATGGGGATTTCAAGGATAAAAGTAGAGCCTTCGCCAGAATGTCCTGAACTTTCTGCCCAAAGACGTCCATTATGCATCTCAATAAATCGCTTGCTAATTGGTAACCCTAGACCAGTGCCACCAACTTTACGCGTCGTTGTTGTATCTACCTGGCTGAATGCTTCAAAAATGGTTTCTAATAACTCTGGGGGAATTCCTATCCCTGTATCAACAACTTTGATGCGGATAGTATCTTTATCTTTTTCAGAATGGACTAAAACACCACCTTCTTGCGTGAATTTCATGGCGTTTCCGATCAAGTTTATCATTACTTGCTGGATGCGCATATCGTCCGCCATGATGATTAAATCTTCGGGGATATTATTTTCTAGGCTAATCGTAAGGTTATTTTCTCTTACTAAGGCTGCGGTTGTTTTTATGACATCTTCTAATACATCATGGAGATTGGCTGGCCCCATTGTGACAGAGAGTTGCCCAGCTTCGATTTTAGCCATATCGAGAACTTCGTTAATCAAGGCGAGCAAGTGTCCTGCATTTTTATCAATTAGTCCTAAATCTTCTTCCATCTCTGTTGTTAGAGGGCCATCCAAACCTTCGAGCATAACCTGCGTGAAACCAGAGATTGAGTTAAGCGGGGTGCGTAGCTCATGGCTCATATTGGCCAGGAAGGATGATTTAAGATGATCTAATTCTCGTAATCGCTCTACTGTGGCAAGCTGTTCTTCGTAGAGTTGAGCGTTTTGTAGTGCTACCGCTGTTTGAGAGGCAAGGGTGCTATAGGTTTGCAAATCCTCTTCTGTGAAGCGGTTTGGCAAATCTGATTCAACGTCGAAGATGCCAATCAGCTTGTCTGCGACGACCATGGGGATTGCCATTTCGCTGCGGGTGTCAGGGAGAAGTGGATGTGCGAGAAAAAGAGGATCATTTGCTATATCTTTGACAATTACAGCTTCTGATTTTCGTGCCGCATCTGCAATGACCGATATTTTTTCATTGAACTCTATTCTATAACCTTGGCCTAACATCTTTTGACCAATTTTTCCCGAAGCAGCAAAAAGCTCAAGGGTTTTGGTACCATCCTCATCTTCACTGAGTAAGTAGACTGAAGTATGGTATAGCTTAAAACTGTAATTTGTCAGATCTACAACTGAACGTAGAAGAGATTCAGAATCGCGGATCGCAGCTGCCGCAGTACTCACTTTTGCTACAGTTTCAAGCTCGGCGGCGCGTTTATTTAGTTGCTGCCTACCACGCTCTGTTTCTTCAAGAAGGCGAATATTTTCAATATGGGTATTTGCTTGTGCCGCAATAGAAGAAGCAAGTTCAGCTTCTTCTTCTGAAAGCTTTTTATCACCCGTTACTGCCAGTTGCCCAATTTCTTCACCGCGTACTTCCAAAGGCACTGAAAGGGCTATATTTTTGGGTAAGGTCTTATTTTCCAGGGGGCTAACCTGGACCCTGTCATAAGTGAAACCGAAGGCATCTCCTTCGTGATGCTCAACAAAATCTTCCCAGCTTTCCTGCGTTAGACGGCGGGTGGCATCCTCAGCCTCTGCGCGCGCTCGGGATGCATCTGCCAGCAAGCGAATATTTTCAACCTGTTGAGCAATTTGCTGAGCTACAGAAGAAACCATTTTTTTATCATCTTCTGTATAAGGGTGAGCAGGATCGGGCTTCAAAGATATTGTGCCCACTTGCTCATCCATAACCTTAACAGTCTCACTTAAGTCACCTTCAGCAGAGGGTTCATCAAGGTAAGGAGTTACGGAAGCCTGATTATAGGCGTAGCCTATTTTTTCATTTTGATTAATAGCATCCAGGTAGCCTTCCCAGTTTTCGTGCATGAACTGCCGAGTTGCAGCTTCAGCTTCAGCACGTGCGCGCTCGGCATCGGAAAGTAGACGCAAACTTTGTATTTGGAGGGATACTTGTTGAGCAACGGTGTTGACAAGATTTTCATCTTCCGGATCCCAAATATGTTCGGGAGATGATTGGATTTGCATCGAGCCAATCTCTTGTCCTGTAATTGAGAGCGGTGATTGAATGTTGTTTTCTCCCGTGCTTTTTTTCGCTAAATCCTCCTGTGGAAGAGATTCTAGTGAGTTGTCTTTGTAGATAAACGCCATCTCTTCTTTTTCATATAGATCAGCGGTAGATTTTCTCTTTTTACGAAGTTGGCGTTCTAATTGCTGAATACGAGCTTGCAGCCTGGCTACTTCTTGTGCATCTACAGGAGAACGAGGTGTCAGATGCGAGGGGGAGACAGCTTTTTTCTTTCGCGCTTTTTTCGCTTGATCAGCAGGTGCTTGGGCAGAGAGATGCTCCAGATCCATAAAGAGCTTTTCAGCCCTTTCATCGAACTTATGAGTTTTAGGCGTAGATGCCTTAGATGTAGATTTCTTTGGTTTTTTCTTCGTCATAGAGAATCTCCTGAGCCTAAGCGTATTTATTCCTTATCTTTCAAGCTCAGTTGGGCGATTGTCATTGGGGCATCCAGAGCGTGACCCAGTTCGCGTGCTGCAATCTGTAAAACAGCTTCAACAGATGTTGCACTCTGAATTTTTTGGCTGATGATATTAAGCGTGGCTTCGCGGTCTGCCTGTTTCTGCGCCTGGGTATAGGAGCGTGCATTTTGCATAGCGGTTGCTACTTGAGATGCGAGCGTCAATTGAATATTGGCATCTTCTTGTGAAAAGGCGTTAATGTGTTCTGCTTGTACATCCAATACGCCGAGAAGTTCATCTCCAACCAGTAGCGGCACAGCCAATTCTGCACGCGTGTCAGGTAATTCAGGATTTGGTAGCCAGCCTGGTTCGTTTTGTACATCATTGATGATGATGGCTTGCCCTGAGCGAGCAGCGCGTGCTACCAGTGATTGTTCCTGCGCAAGAGGGATTGTCGTAGTGCCGTGTGTGCCTTCTTGTTCCTCACCTTCTTTATAGCCACAAGCCACAATTTCCAGTTCTTCAGAGATTTCATTATAGGTAAAAACATGTGCGTGGTACAGACCAAATTGACGTTGAGTGAGATGAACAACATTTGCCAGCATCTTTTCTACATCTGGTTCCATTGATGCAGCGGTACTGATCTCTGCAACAGAGGCTAGTTGACGTGCACGTTTATTTAATTCTATCTGGCCGCGTTCGGTTTCTTCAAAGAGGCGCAGGTTTTCAATACGGGCACTCAGTTGTTCGCCAATCGTCGCGAGCATTTCTTTAGCACCTTCGTCAATACTGCCTGTATCCGCAACAGATAATTCTCCAATTTTTTCTCCAAGAATCTCCATTATATATGTGGCTAAGGGTGTTTCTGTGCCAGCATCACCATTTACATCTTCTGGGGTTAGGGTGACAGTGTTGAGATCGTAAGAAAAGCCAGTTTGAGTTGTCTGGCGAGCATCGAAATGATCTTGCCAGCCTTCACGGGTTATACGACGGAGAGCACTCTCAGCTTCAACGCGATATTGGTCTGCTTGAGCAAGAAGGCGCAAGTTTTCTACTTGCTGCCCAAGTTGTTGGGCAATAGTATCTACTAATTCTGTATCGTCACTCGTCCAATTTTCTAGCCCTTCAAATTGTAAGATCCCAATTGGTTCATTTGAAACTTGAATTGTCGAGACGAGATTCTTCTGGTCTAAATTGGAAGGTACATCTTCTGTGAAAGGAGTCACTTCTTCGAGATCATAGCTATAGCCGATGCGTTCACCACGCTCAAAAGCATTGAGAAACTCACTCCAACCAGAGTGGATCAGACGTCCGGCTTGAGCTTCGATTTCGGCACGGGCGGCTTCAGTCTCGCTTAGTAGCTCAACATTTTGGATAGCAACAGCAATCTGGCCTGCCAAAGCCTCAAAAGCAGGTAAGGTTTCATGGCTTAGCACATCTGCTTTACGGCTTTGCATATCCAGCACACCGACCACGCGGTCCCCGACGAGTAGTGGAACGACCACCTCAGAGCGAGTTTCGGGAAGCAGAGGGTTGGGGCGGTGGATTAGACTGGTCTCAGTATCTTCAACGATAACTGCTCGTCTTTCGACAGCAGCTGTGCCGTTTAGCGATGAAAGATCCATAGGTAAGCTATGGCGACGGTTTAGTAATTGCTGTCCTACAGCACCTGTTCCAGCACGCAGAATTAGTTGACGTCCCGCCGTATCAAGTAAGTAAGCCTGCGTATAGTACATATCGAAGCGATCTTGAATGAGTTCTACAGCATTTTTTAGCAGCGTATCAACATCGCGGGCTTGCGAAACGCTGCGACCAACTTCGGCCGCCAGAGTCAAGTTTTGGGTTGCGTTCGCTACGCGCTCTTCCAAAGTCCCAAAAAGCCCTTGAAGTTGCTCGGTCATTCCATTGAAGATTTGCGCCAAAGCCCCGATTTCGTCGTCGCTCGTCACTTCGGCCCTTTGACTAAAATCGCCTTCGGCAACTGCGCTGGCTGTAGTACTAAGATCACCAATTGGGCGCAAAGTACGATTGGCGATGAAAGAAAAGCCAAAGCCTACAAGCAATAATGATGAGAGTAGGATGCCGAGGGAGATGAGTACCTGATTGTTTTGCTGGGTGGTAATGATGGTATGGTCTGAGATAATATCAATAACACCGATTACATTGCCTGAAAAGTCATAGAGAGGCGCACTCAAAATACCATATTCTGCATCTTCAATATCTAAATGGTAAACACCTGATGTGCCAGCCAGGGTTTCTTCATAGCGCTCTGTTGAACTATAAAGAGGAAAGGAGAGTGTGCTTGCTTGCAGCAGTAGCTCATCGATTGGGCCTTGGCTTTCTGCTTCAGTTGCGCCTTCAAAAATGGCAACTTCAGCAGGAGCACGGCTTAGTAAAATTTGCCATTCGAACCCGAAACCTTCCTTCATGGTTTCAAGCAGAGCACGGTCTACATTTGTGCCAAATTCTACAGTGCCTACGTGCTCCCCTTGATAATTTACGGGCACTACACCGCGCACACCCAAGCCACCACGTCCAATTTCGGGACCACTCACGGCTACTTTTTGAGCATTGGCTGCTAACACGGTGAAACGAAAGCTGGAAAGATCATCGTCAAATTTCTCAAGGTTATGCAGGCGCAAAAAAGAAGTTGCTGGAGCCAAGTGAAATTGATGTTGTGGAATATCAAATTGAGCATCAACAGATTGATAAGATGCTAAGGTTAACTCCGTTAGGCGTTCACGGTCTTTAGCGGCAAAGGCAGCTTGTACTTCTGGGTTATTTGAGACCTCTGATGCCAATGCAACGGCTAAATTACCTAACTCATTGAGACGAGTGTTGAAGACCGCGTTCATATTGTTCAGACGAGTTTCTTCATCTATATCAAACTGACGCACGGTGGTGGTTGTATTGAAGGCAATCAACCCTGCAATAATCAATCCAACAAAGATTAGCGTTGGTGTAAGTAGTTTTCTGATTACTCGCATAGAATTTTCTCCTTACTTAGCCAGAAGGTGAAATAGTTTGGATGGAAATCTCCGGCTCGTTCTTGGCGTGGAGTTGCTTTTGCTTAATGGACAAGTACGCAATCCCTAAACTCCACTTTGTTCATTTTTCTTTGTTTCCAAATTCAGTTGGACATTAGACCGTTCTGCATTCAAAGCACGACCTAATTCACGGACAGCCACCTGTAGGGCATCTTCAACCGTTGTCGTATTTTGGATCTTCTGGCCAATATTACCGACCAAGGTTTCGTGTGCTGCTCGTTTCTGCGCTACAACGTAGACTTGTGCGTTTTGCACTGCGACGGCTACCTGATTCGCGATAGATTGCAGCAAGCTGGCGTCTTCTTCTGTAATCCCATCGACCACGTTGTGTTGAACATCAAAAACGCCTAGTACTTCATCGCCGATAGAAATGGGAACAGCGATCTCAGAGCGTGTTTCGGGGAGTAGTTCGTTGGGTAACCAGCCTTCTTCGTTCAACGTGTCAGCAACAAGAACCACTGAGTTTGTTTCTGCAGCGCGTCCCACAAGCCCACGTCCTTTTTCGATAGTGTGACCACGAGATAAAAGCACTTGCCCAGCTTCGCCAGTACCACCCATCATCACTAACGTATTCTTGTCTTCACCATAAAAGTAGATATGAGCGTAATAGTAGTCGAAAGCCGTTACTAACTGCTCAACCACCTCTTTTGCCAATTGATCTCTGTTGAGAATAGTAGAGAGACGACGGCTCACTTCTGTGGATGTTTCGAGCGCACGGGTACGATCTGCAACGCGTTTTTCCAAGCCTTGAATAGAACCCCGTATTTGATTTGACATCTCGCGAATAGAATTTGAAAGCGTACCTACTTCATCTTGTCCACCTGCAGGAAGAGGGGCATCCCATTCTCCGGCACCAATTCTTTGTGCACCTTCGGTTAATTTTTGAATGGGGTCAACCAAACGATTTGTCAGTAATGTCCCAAGGATAGAAACAAGAATAACAATCGCTATACCCGTTGGTAATACTCGCCCAGAGATAAGAGAGCGAGTTGAATCATCTAATTCCGCTTCTAGTGCTCCTGCCGCAGCAAGCATTGTATCTGCTTCAACAACATTGACTCGTGTCCATCCCGTAGTAATTATATGAGAATGAACTACAAATAGCTCTTTTTTGTCAATTGTTATGCTATGAAATTCTGTTTTACCATCTAACAAATCATTGAAAACAACAGAAAATTCTGGTACTGTCTCTCCAATATCAGGTGCAATTTCACCAGGTGCACGAGTTCGACCCAGGATATCAGTATATCCTTGACCTGGTAATGCCAGTGCTCGCCCATTCTGATCAATTAAGAGTGAATATCCTCCAGCAGTTAGTTCTTCGGCTTCAACACTTGCGGTAAGTCCAGCAAGGCTGACATCAATTCCAATAACTCCAATAAAATTGTTTTTTCCTGTGAATACAGGAGCAATCACTGAAATAAGCAAACCTTGCCCGGCTGGATCGTCGTATACTGGGGTCCAGATTGTATTCCTTTCTGGATTATTATCTGGTGCGCCTAGTGTAAAGAAGATATCTTCTATTGCTGAATAATCGCCGGGCACAAGAGTGCCTAAGTTAATGTTCGGATAGAGCCTGGAGATGTCTTTTTGAGTAATCAAGTAGACTGCTACTGTATTCGGATCGTTTTCATAAATTGTAGAAAAGATCATGTCAAGATAAGCCGAAAGCTCCAGTTCCTGAATGAGTGCATCGTCAATCTTTTGAGTGTTTGGCACAAAAACTGTGCTCGTGTCTTCTTCGCTATTGATATATTGCCCATCTGGGCCAAGGAACATATGCTCATCAGCACGCCAGTATGAATCTCGGGCAAATGCATCTGGTTCTTCAAACAAGCGGGCAGCATAATACGCCAAATTCTCTGCGTCTCGCTCGACGCGTTCAAAGACCAGATCATCTTGGTCAGTAGCTTCAATGATTTGAGACAATAAGAATTCTTCTGTTTGCTTCCTAAGGGATGCTTCGCTAGTCTGCTGGGCGCGTTCTCCCGCTGTTTGAAGCGAATCAATAGTGATATAAGCTATAACTGCTACTGAAAGTAAAGCTAATCCCACTGAGAAAAACAATAATCTTGTCCGGATACTAGACTCGAATTGGAAAGGATTCTTACTTTTCATAAAACACCTCTTTTGACAAAATGGCTTGAGAGTTGTTCAAAATTATCGTTATAGTTGGAAGCTATAGCAATGACATATGAGAAAAACCAGCATTGTGCCATCAACGTTTTTTTTGTTTTGCTCGTCATAGTAAATTGCTCCTTGAGTTCCAAACTAACTTTGCCCATTCTCATCTTTGATTCCCAGTCGCACTTCGGTGTGTTGGGAGCCCAGGGCGCGCCCCACTTCACGCACGGCAACCTGCATGGCACCTTCGATGGTGGTTGCATCTTGGATTTTCTGCCCAATATCACCGATCAGGGCTTCGCGGGCAGCTCGCTCTTGTGCTTCAATATAGGCTTGCGCATTTTGAGCCGCGATAGCAACCTGGTTTGCTATAGACTGCAGCAACCCGGCATCTTCTTCGGTTAGACCATTGAGTATATTATGCTGTACATCGAAAACGCCTAGCACTTGATCGCCAAGAGAGATGGGGACAGCAATCTCAGAGCGTGTTTCAGGGAGCAATTCGTTGGGAAGCCAGCCTTCTTCATTTAATGTATCGCCAACGAGAACGACAGTATTTGTTTCAGCAGCACGTCCTACAAGACCGCGCCCTTTTTTAATGGTATGACCGCGAGCTAGAAGCGTTCGCCCAGCCTCACCAGTGCCACCTTTCATCACAAGGGTATCCCTGTCCTCGCCCTCAAAGCGATAAATATGAGCATAATAGTAACCGAAAGAAGATACCAACTCATCAACCACTGTTTTGGCTAGTTGATCTTGGTCAAGAATGGTGGAGAGGCGGCGGCTGACTTCTGTGGAGGTTTCAAGAGCTCGAGTACGGTCTGCGACACGTTGCTCCAGCCCGCTTAGGGTTTCTTGTAGTTGGGCGGTCATACCATCAAAGGTGTCTGCGAGCGTACCCAGTTCATCCTCGCTATCGGATTCAACGCGCAAACCCAGATTGCCATCTGCGACTTGCGTTGCAGTATCGGTCAGAGCCAGAATTGGCGTTACAAAGCCGAGAGCAAAGCGTGCGCCCAGGAAAACAGCCAATGCGATCACAGCCAGTGCTGTCAATCCGATAATCAATCCAAGTAGCCCTGCTAATTGGTTGACTGGTTCCAATGCTTCAGACTCGTCGATTTCTGTTAGAACAGCCCAAACTACTCCTTCGGGCTGTTCAGCATCAGGTTCGTCAATAACAAGTGGAGACCAGGTGCTCAATACAGGCAAGCCGCGATAGTCTGTAATGATTCCTTGCCCGGTTTCACCTGCAACTGCTGAGCGTACAGCCTCAGTATCGACTGCGAAATCCGGGTTTAGCACGGTCGTTTCTACGCCGAAGTCTTCGACAAAGCGCGAATCCATGCGGCCGAGGAAATCTTGACCGATGATATAGGATTCACCGGTTTCACCTAGACCTTCTGCTTCGTTCATGATCTTGTTGATATCTTTGACAGGAACTTCGGCTGCCACGAAGAGATCGATTTCATTTCGATTGCTTTCGTTCAGCAAGGGCACACCGAAGAAGGCTGCTGCTGATTCGCCAGATGGGGCGAAAAATTCAAAGTCTGCGAACTCGTATATTTTTTCTTCCTCCATCTCACGCACCAGTTCTGCCAGGTTGGTATCGTTGTACTCTCCGGTGAGAATATTGGTCTGGTAATCGGCTTCCCTGGCAGAGGAGTAGAAGATATATCCTTCTGGGTCGATCAGGTAAATATCATTGTACCCATAGCGATCTGCGTAGGCGCTGAAGAAATCTTTTTCTTGCCCTGCAATTTGCGGGGAAAAGATTTCGACCACATTGCTGGTGGTGATGATGGCCCAGTTCAAGCCAGGGATTTCGAGGGGAGCAAAAACACTGATCTCGTAATCCCCGGTGCTGCCGACCTTGAATTCGTGATCCGTTTCTCCAGTCAGAGCGCGGTCTGAGTCTAAACCAGGTTTGGGGTCGCCAATTGCGCCTTCTTTGACAACACGATTGCTGCGCAATTGCACTTCATCGCCAACCTTTCCAACCAGATAGGTTTCAGACGACGCACTGAGGCCGCTGCGCTCTTGCGTGAGGGCGTCGATTTGTGCTACCGATAGCTGGTAGGCTAGAACGCCAACAAATGTGGCATCCTGATAAATGGGCGTGCCGATGAATATGGTGTTTTCCCCATCAAATAGAGCAATATCGATAATTAATGATTGACCTACTTCGATATTGATAAGTTTTTGGTACAGAGTTGCCAGGTTACTACCTTGATAAGGGCCGGAAACCAGGTTGGTGCCAAAAGCCTCTCCTTTTTGCGCGCTATAGACCACATTACCGGCCGAGTCAATCAGGTAGGCATCTTCATAGCCATGAATATCTGTGTATCCTATAAAGAAGCCATGTTGCTCAAAATGGGCTGCGCTATAAAAACTCTCATCTCCGGCATTTTCTAAATCGACTTTTCCAAGATAAAGTTCACGTGCCCGGGTGGATCCAATATTTTGAAAGCCGGTGGTCAGATTGTTAATGCCTACTACAACGCCGGGGTCGGAGGCTACATCACGAACATCACTATCCCAATTTTCGAAAGCGCGTAACATCCCATTCTTTTTTAGAGTATTAATCGCTTCAAGTTTAGCAATAGCTTCCTGTCGTAATGCCGCTGCCGTCTCACCCAGTGTTGTTATGTTAACTTCACTCTTTGCCAGGTAGTCTGTTAATTGGGAATGTTTGATGTTTTCTATCGCGGTCAGCTTATCGAAGGTATCTTGTACGAGAACGCTTCTCACCTGTGTATAGGCGGTTATACCGAGAACGATACTGATCAGCAATGCCGGGATGACCGCCGCAGCAATAACAATCGCTGTTAAGCGGTTGCGGATAGATGACTGCAAAGCCTGAAGAATAGAATCCCAGCTAAGGCGGACAAGTAGCACTGCAATCGCAATAACGACAAGCCCAGCAATACTTGGTAATGCGCCTTTCATTGCATCTGGAGCAGGAATGCGGTAGTTAAGGGGGAATAAATCTACAATAAATGTTGTAAGAGCAGCGATAAGGGTAATTGCATAAGAACGATTTCTTTTTTCTTTGGGTAAAGCAAATACTGTAACTCCACCAGCTAAAGCCAATGAAATAAATGCCAAAATTAGACCAAATCCGCCTAATAGTAGTGACGTGCTAAAGAGCGTAAATAAAAATACACGAATAATCAGCCAAATGCCCTCTTCTGCGTGCCCGCGTCGAATCCAGACCATGGCGATAGCCGTTGCGATGCCAAACATGACAACTAGCCCAGCTCTGACGTAATGCTGCCAAGCTCCAGTTTCAATACTTTGTGAAATACTTAGATTTAAATTTACCATTATCGCAATAAGAAAAACAATCGCGATGGCAAAAGCTCTGTGTTCTTGGGTTTTATTTTCGTTAGAATTTGGAGTTGGAATGCTCATTTGGCATCTCCTATTTGGATGGCAGAGGGGTTGTTTTTTGAAAAATATTTCCCCGCAGAATAGGTCTTGTTTTGATAAAGAAAAACTGACTTCATCGGTACCTTCCCGACGAAGTTGAAGTTGTAAATCGATGTTCCCCGTAGAAAATCTGGTGCTGAACTCAAAGTATTCTCCAACTATATGACTGAAAGCTTGTAATAGAGTAACTAAGAACTTAGCCTAAATTATAGTGGTAATCCTGAAAGGAGAGATTGCAAACACCTTACAGTCTAAACATGAGAAATTTTGTGGAAATTATATATTTTGACCCCATAAATACGAATGAAACCAGGTTGTTAACGGCAATACCTTCGCCAATTATGGCGAAGCAAGCGGCAGTTTGGCAGAGTGAATGGA
>JABGOQ010000121.1 GCA_018645405.1 Anaerolineae bacterium
TGGTGTCCAATTGATGACAACGAAACTTGCGATCATGCAGATCAGTAATGGTTCGAGGAGGATTTCGATGCCAAAGTTATCATGTGTATAGTGGCGCAGAAAAGTGGCAGCCAGAAAAACCGAGTAGCCAAGTGCAAGGATAAGGATGCCTTTAAGGACGCGCCTGATTTTTTGATAGAGAAGAAATTGGATTGCTTTGCCGAGCAGGTATCCTAAAAGAAAGGAGAGAAGGAGTTCTGCAAAGAGAAGCCCAACAAAGCCAATGTTAACACTAAGATTAGAGAGCAAGGCTCCTGCGATCTCGGAATTGAAGGCAAAAAGCACAATCACGACCACATCCATAATGACTGTGACGCCCAACATCGTTTGGGTGAAGGGACCTTTAGCGCGTAGCTCGTTGACAATCGCAATCGCGGAAGAAGGAGAGCGCGCAACCAAAATCGCACCCGCCAAAATTGAAATTGCAATCCGGCTGCTAATGGACATTCCCTGTGTAAAGGGGATGTATTGAGTCAGGAAGAAGAATGCTAAACTCCCAAAAATGGAAGTCGATAGGACTAATCCTGTTGTGACCCAGGCAATGCTTTTAAAACGACTACGCAATTCTTTGAGATAGAGTTCGCTCCCCGCGGCAAAGGCGATGAAGGCAAGAGAAATTTCATCCACAAAGCGGAGTCTTCCAATTGCCTCGTTGGGAATCAGATCAAGGACGTAGGGCCCCACAAGAACACCAGCAAAGAGAAATCCGCTGATAAGGGGGAAGTTATAACGGGTGACAAAAGCACCTATTTCTTTAGAGGCTAAGGCAACGACGCCAAAGCTGATGATGAAGATTATGATAGAGGTATAGTTTTCCATGTAAATATTTACCTGTTTAGGAAAGCGATGGTGCGCTTTCGTGATCGGGCAAGAGAGTTTCAATTTCCCGAATAGATTTGATTGCGTAGCCAGCGACACCGGTAAGAACAGCGAATACTCCCCCCACCAGGATAGTTAAACCCATCCCTGCTCCTGCACCAGTGCCTGCTAGTTGTCCAAAAATTCCATCAGCAAGGCTTCCATTAGGCATCAAGGCTGGTTCCAGGAAATGATCAACAGCAAGCCCGGCGATAATTTGCCCTAGAGGATAAGTGATTGTGGTGATTGCATTTTCCAGGCCAAATATTCGACCTTGCAAGTCTGGTGCTACTTTGGCTTGTAAAATTGCGATGTAGAAACTATTAATCATCGGGTTAAATATACTCATAAAAAATGCGCCAATAATCCAGGTCGTCATTGTCCAGGCTGAACCGAATATGAATGCGCCTAATAGTCCCCATAAAACGAAACTGATGTTGATGCCATGTATCCGTTTTTTGGGACCAGCCCAGATACTTGTAACCAGCCCACCCACAAGAAAACCAATAGAACCAACTGATCTTGTCGTCCCTAAAATAATAGAGTCGCTTCCCGTTTTAGCCAAAATCATGGGGCTCATCATGGGGAAGGTTAAAGCAGCAGCAATATTTGAAAACATAAGGAGCAGCATTATTGCAAAAAGACTTTCTCTTGCTCGAATATATCTAAAACCATGAAGTGTTTCTTTCCAAATAGACCCTTTACCTTCTTTGCCTTCGTCGCTTTCTTTTGGTTGCGGTATCTGGATTGCCAACAAGGTTCCCAGAGCGATAAAGAAAGTGATTAAGTCAATAATCATAATATCGCTAATATCAAAGACAACAAGTAGCGAGCCAGCCAGCAACGGTGCGCCAATGCCCGAAGCAGATTGGATTACAGAGCGTAAGGAATTGGCGCGAGAGTATTGCTCTTTTGGAACCATCATCGTAATGACAGAAGCATAAGCTGGGTATTGAAAAGATCCAAATATACCAGAGAAAACTGCTGCTAAGTATAGATGCCAAATTTCGATATTATCTGTAGCAAAAAGGATCAGCAGAACAAAGGTTGAGAAAGCTGCTGAGAAATCAGAGAGCATAATGATGAGTTTTCGATTCCAGCGATCAATCAATGCGCCTGCAAAAGGACTAAATATTGCGCTTGGGAGAGCGTAAGCTACACCGACTAAAACTAATGATGTTGCAGACCCTGTCAGTTCCCATGCCCACAAGGTAATTGCAAAATTTGTCATACTGGACGCGAAAATAGAGATAAATTGTCCAATCCATAAAATGTAGAAGTTACGCATTCTAGATGCAATCTTGTTTTCTTTATTTTCTTGTTTTTGCATGAAAGAAAAACTCCTGATATTTAACCAAGGGAGCAGTATAAACGAGAATAGGTTGGCTGTAAAATCAGAAAGAAAATTATCTATTCTTCCCCAGAACTGATCTGGCTATTTGCCCCAGAAACAGAACTCGCAATAACGATAGTGCCGTTTCGAGAGAGAGAGCCTTCATAGGCGGTTGTACCATTATGCGGAATCCAGCCCTCCATATCGAAGGGAATTGGGCTGTCTGCCGTAATCCACTCGCCGTTATATTTACGGGCAATATGGATATGCGTGCCTGTTGTTTGTCCACCCTCGCAAGATGGGTAGCCAATTGGATCGCCTTGATTAAGAATTGTTCCCAATTTGGCTTTATTGGGCGTAGCCAAATGCAAATAAAGGATAGCCCAGCCCGTGCGTTCATCACCGTCCATATCAAGGTCAAGAATCGCCAATCCTCGGTCAACGCGCGTTATCATACCATTAGCTACCGCAGTTGAAAACTGTTGTGGGTCAGTAACAAAACAACCGCTAAGTTCTGTCGGCGGCGCAAAATCGACTGCTGCAAAAGGTTCGTCTTCACCCCACCCTGTATGTGGGCCGCCAGTATAGGTCCATGTCCGCCCTCTGGGGAAAGGGAGAATAAAATCAGGTTGTTTTAAAGACCCAGAGATGTGGATGCGCTCATCCGCACGCGGGTCACCAAAAAGATTGGTATATGTCTCGAGCAGCCCCTCTGCCCCGATTGCCCGTTCATACGTGACTCCAGCTTGATTCCGTGAAAAATAATATTGGATTCCAACCGAAGCCGCATTCTGCCACGGATCTGGGCGCTCAAGACTGCCATCTGCACGGTCGAATTCGGTTAAGTTACCGCTTCGCCATCCATAATAGCCATTATTGAGCGTATTTGCCGCCCAGACCAGTTGAAGATACATTCCCTTATGAGCTTTTGGTTCAATATAGCCCAGCGTATAGAGTGTTTCTGGCTCTTCTATTTCTGTCAACGCACCAGCTTGATATTCAAGCAATGCCAGCAAGAGACGGGGGCTAACACTGAAATTTGTAGCAACATAATTTACGATCTCTGCGCCGTTACGATTTTCTTTTCCTGCGTAATCTTTATACCCTTTGAGCCAACCGGGGTATGCGTCCACAAAACTCTGCGTGTCAAATTCGGTTGCTGCGGGTCCATTTACGAATCTTGCATCAGGCATAATCTGGAATTGACTCCCCCAAAGCGGCAAATAATAAATCGGGATTTCCATTGGCATCCCAGGTGGGAGGGTGCTTGCATCTTGAGGGATGATAGTGTTAGCAGCCAGAATTTCTTCTACGCTGGTATTGAACCGCTTTGCCAGAGCGGGAACTGTATCACCCGTTTGCACTGTGTACTCTACCAGTTCACCTGGTTTATATATTGGGTGAGATGCATAAGGCGTAGATGTTGCTTCTGGTGTCGGTGCAGCTGTTGCATTAAATTCGAATACTCTATTGGGTGGTGCGCATCCAAGCAAAATCAGTGTGAATATTACGTAATACCTAATACGCAATATGTGTTTAAATCTTAGCATTCGTAAAAATAACCTATTCGTCTTCCGTACCTTCAGGGTTGTCGCGGAAGATTACCGACCGTTTTTCCCCAACTTGGCTGGATATGATCGTTTCATCTTCGCGTGTTAATGTTCCCTCATAGATTTTTTCACCATTATGAGCAATCCAGCCATCAAGATTGAAGGGGAGCGGACCATCGGCAAGAATCCATTCGCCGTTATATTTGCGTGCAAAGTGGAGATGTGTTCCGGTTGAGACTCCACCCTCACACGATGGCTGACCCAAGCGGTCATCTTTCTCAACCCATGTGCCTAGTGGAATACGCCCTTCGGTGGCAATATGCAAATGAAGCAAACTCCAGCCCGTTTCTTCGTTGCCATCACCATCGAGGTCAAGCATCACTACACCCCGATCTGAGCGGACGACCAAGCCGGATGCTGAAGCGGTAACCCATTTTTCTGTCTCTGCGCAGCCACTGAAATCATTGGCTGGGGCAAAATCAAGCGCGGCAATGGCACCTTCATGCGCCCATGCGGAGTGAGGTCCGCCGGTATAAGCCCACTCTTGGCGCGGCTCGAAGGGGAGAGCTAAATCGGGTTGTTTTAGCCCGGCGGGGAAGAGTGGCTCAACACTTTGGGCACGCGTCCACGGGTCGCCGAAAAGCTCTGCATAGAGCGCAGGGAACCCTGTTCGCGGATCAACAGCTTGCACCCAGCGGTCGGGGTCCAATTTTTGGGCGAAGTAATATTGCATTGCAACGGAACCAGCATTCAGGTCAGGGGCGATCCGTTTTGTCGTCCCATCGGGGAAGGTTAACTCTGTTAGTTTTCCTGACCGCCAATCGTAGTAGCCAACTGCTAAATCCTGCACTGCTACCATCATCTGACGGAACATGCCGCGTTTGCGGGTATCTATATAACCAAGAGGGTAATCCTTCTGTGAAAGATTTCCTGAATCTCCCAGAATCCAACCCGATTCGTATTCGGCGAGAGCGATCAGCAAGCGTGGATTAAGGGCATTTTCTTCAGCGAGACGTGCAATACCTTCTGCACCCGTTGTCCAGCCTGTGGAGCCGAGGTATTCTTTATATTCACTAAAATACCCATCCGCTTCAGCGACGTAGGCGAGAGTGTTAAAATCCATGCCAGTTGCCGAAAAAACCACTTCGCTGTCAGGGAAAATTTGCTCGCTAGATGTTGTTTCTTCAAGTTTGTCTGGAACGACAAGCAAGGTGTTGGGATCAAGAAGAGCGTAGGGGGCAGGCAGTTTTTCTGTTGAACTGATGTTTTCTACATCTACACCAAAATGCGAGGCAACCACATCGAGTGTATCGCCTGATTGTGAATAATACAAAATCGTTGCTCCCTTGAACGCAGATGGGGTATTCACTTCTTGTGTTGCCATGGGCGTATTTTGCAGTGGTATTTTCGTTGGCCGGATTGTAGCCGTAGGGGAGGCTTCAATAACGATATTTGAAGTGGCCGTTGGGGTTGTGATAGCCACCTGTGCAGCTTGGATAGGGGGAGCAAATCCTTTGGGCGTAGGTGTGCTATATTCTCCCCAAAGAGCGGGTTTTGCACCACAAGAGGCGAGAAGAATGGAGAGTAAGGAAAAAAGAAGGGTTATTTTTTTCATATAAAAAAGCAAATTTAAATTTTTAGAGCGGACGCCAAATATCAAATCCACCAGAGCCAGTTAAGCCTAAATAATCATAATCGCGGTTGTTCCAACGATAGAATAAACCTTCACCATATGCGTTGGGATCATAAAGCATGAACTCATCAATTATATACCCATCATCGGTGTTGATGTTGGTAACGGTATACGCTCTGCCATCTTCATCTACACGCGTAACTGTGAGCATATGGTCGAAATTTCCATTTGGGCCAGCGTAAAGATAAAGAAAATCCCCCACAGAAAGAGGGTTTTTTGAAAAATTATATTCGTTTAAGGGAGTGCGAATTTCTGTTAATTCAAATTTCTTTTCCGGGAAAATTTTTGCAAAAACATCGTCATGAGTGCGTGGATTTAGCAACCAAAAATCTTTTAAATCTGTATTATAGCTAATTATGCTGCCATCTCTTAAAATCACCCCTGCCAAGGGCCCACACATATTTGATGGATGAGCGTTATCAGATAAATACCCCAAAGAATTGGCAATAATTGTTGCCTCTGCTTCATTTGGGGCAATATATTTCAAAGAGATTGGATGCAACCAAAGAAAAGGTGCAGGCGTTGGAGTAGTAGTTATGGTCGATAAAATTTGAGCCTTTGTTGCAGTCACGATAGGAGAACTTCTTTCTGTAGCGGGTATCGTTTCCCTTGCGCTTAGTGTTGGAGTAGCGGTTTCTTCTGGTGTACATGCGGAGAGAAAAATGACAATTGTCAGGAAAAGAGTAGCGTAAAATTTCAAAAAATACCTATCTCTTAATCTCATTAATTGGATTTTGCCCATCCCACGCTTCAACGCTTTGGTCGCCGCGTGTGAGATATCCATCGTAATCATCCCCGGTTCCACTGGAAACCCAGCCATCGAGGATAAAGGGGATGCTGCCATCAGCGGGAATCCATTCTCCGTTATAGCGACGGGCAAAGTGGAGATGTGCGGCATTAGACAAACCACCCTCACAGGATGGATGACCGATTTTCGCACCTGCCTCTAGCTTGCTTCCGTTTTGGACACGTCCCTCGGTCCCCATATGCATATAGAGCAATGTCCAGCCGGTTTGCTCGTATCCATCTCCATCGAGATCAAGAACGACTACTCCATTCCCCGAGCGGACAACGACACCTGGTGCAGATGCGACTGTCCAAGCCTTGGCAGGGAGACAGCCTTGTGGATCACCTACGGCGAAATCAAGAGCAGCCCAGCCTGAGCCAGTATCCCAACCACCATGCGGGCCACCAGTGAAAGACCAAGTCTCGCCGCGCACAAAGGGAAGCGTCAGTTGGGGTTGAGCCAAATTTGTGGGGACGAGAGGTTCGATGGCGTAATCAAAGGGATAGCCAAAAAGAGATTTGTAGGTTGCAAAAAAACCTTCTTCAGAGACATCATACTCCCAAGTATCGCGCGTGTAGAGGAGGGCAAAGTAGTTTTGCAGACCGGCTGTCCCGGCATTGATGTTTGGGTTTACTGGTAGCAAGCTGCCATCCACAAGCGTCCACTCGGTGACTGCGTTGGCGCGCCAAAGATAATAGCCGTGATTAAGCTCATTTGCCGTCCAAACAAGCTGACGGTAAAGTCCCGCATACCATTCCATATAGTAGCGCATGGGGAATTCGGTTTCATCCACATTCTCTTGCGTGACCCATCCGCTTTGATACTCGAGTAGAGCCAGCAAAAGACGCGGATTAACGGAGTAATCTTGCGCAACACGGGTGATGATTTCTGTGCCGCTAAGTATCTCACCATCCACTTCTTGCTGATAGGATTTGAGATAGCCGTTTTTCCCCTTTAAGTAAATTTCCATATTCAAAAGCAAACTGGCAGGCCCGTAGACTAACTCAGAATCGGGGATGATCTTAAATCCTGAGCCTTGCTGATCGGCAGGGGCAAATTGAGGTTTATTCGGGGTTGGGGTGGCAATTGCCTCACCTGGCGCGCGCGTTGGTGGCAGTAGCGTGGAGAGGGGAATCGCCACCTGAGGGTCTGCCGCAGCGAAGGGATCGTAACCTTCCCAATCGGGGGCTTCTTCGGTCGGCGCGGTGCAAGCCACAAGAGCGAAAATGAGTAGAAATAGAATTATTTTACGCATAAGCGAATTGTAGCATGTTCTGTGTTGTGATGCGATATTTTTTGTCGCCCTCAAGAGGGGAAAATATGCCCAATTTCTCTGCGCCCAGAAGGTTTACACTTTTCACGCTTCTTTTGATCTTAGTTTTGGCTTTTTTTTCATATCCTGGAGAAACCACTCTCCCTGAGACGTTGCCAAACTCATCAACGGGGAACTTTTCTCTGCTTTCCTCCGCCTCAGCCCACCCACTTTTAGCTTGTACAGAAGTCTGTACAAAACGCGTCCCACCTGGCTGCGAACGAAGCGGAAACCCTTGGGATGTATGTGCCTGTGTCGAGCATGAAACCGTCTGCACTGGTCCCCCAGATCCAACAATCAGTGGAACACTGACCTGTTCTGTGTGGGGCAATAATGGCTGGTGTATTGAAAATGAAAACCTCGACCTCGTTGCCACAGAACCAGATGGGGAAAATGTACTTATCAGTGGTGACCTGAACGGAGAGCCTTCTGCCTGCGGACCCGAAGCAGGGAGTGTAAGTTGCTCAATTCCTCTCCCCGAAGGAACAGGGATTGTGAATTATTTAGCGACTTCTGCGCAAGGCACAACTGCGAGTGGCTCGAAAAGCTGGATGAGAGATGCGATCCCACCCGTGATTGCTGGTAGCGTGAGTGCTACCAGTGGTAATAATGGCTGGTTTATTTCCATCGCTGAACTATCCGCTTCGGCGACGGAATCAGGTTCTGGGTTGAGTGCGTTCGAGACATCTTTGGATGGAACCAGCTGGACACCCTATGCCGCTCCCCTAACTTTTACCGATGGGATGACTAATCTCCGAATCAGGGCGACTGACATCGCTGGCAATCAGGCAAATGTGGATTTGCCAATCAATGTGGATACCGTTTCCCCAGCAGTGGACGGGACGCTCTCTGGGACAATGGGTTCCGCCAATTGGTATATCTCGGCAGTCCAAGCATCTTTCACCGCATCTGATGCGACCTCGGGGATCGCCAGTTTTGAATCATCTTCAAATAGTGGTGTATGGGCGGCTTATGCTGCGCCGCTTATTTTTGGGGATGGGCAGCATACTGTGATCTTTAGGGCGGTAGATGTCGCAGGGAATAGCAGTGAAACATCCTTGTATACTTTCAAAGCGGATGCAAGCGCGCCGCATATAAACTTGCCTGATCGTTGGTATATCTGGGAGAGCATCACTTTCCATGCCAAAGAAGAGACGAGTGGTTTTACGAGCATCGAAATGCAGATCATGGATTCACAAAGGCGTTGGAAAAAGGTCGAAGAATATTGGACGACAGACCAAACCACTTTTTCCCATACCCTCCTTTGGAATCGCCAATTTGCAGATGGGATTCTGGCGCCGATTGGAAATTATCCGGTCGTTATTAGAGCTTGGGATGCAGCTGGGAATATGACCGAGAAGACCGGGCAGATTATGATTCCTCAACCGAATGCCGCACCCTTGCCCACTTCTACACCTACACCACTTCCTGAAGTCATAGTAGCAGGTGTTGAGCCTGCTACAGTTGAGACCCAAGAAGTCGCCGCGCTTGTTGCGCCAGTGTGATGCGTCACAGGTAGGCTCAAAATCTCTGAGCCTACCCGAAGCGGATGGGGTTCTCCTAAGGCTTCAAATTCAAGGCGGGTATAAAGTCGCATGGCGGGACTTTCTCTAAGTGTGACGCCAAGGTCTAGGTAGATAGCATTCTTTTCCTTCGCCCAAGCAATAACTTCTTCTACAAGCAGTTTCCCCACTCCTCCACGATGGCTGGGATAAACCCAAAGCTGATATAAATTTGCCACATCGGGATTTGAGTGCTCAATACGGCCCCATGCAAGCCCGATTGGTTCGCCTTCTATTTCTGCGACCAAAGGTAAGTTCAAACTGGAGCCGTCGCCCATAAGGCGATTTATCCATGAGGCATCAGTGCGTTTTTCTTCTTCGGCAAGGATTCGACCGAAGGCATTAGGAGAATCGGCTAGAGATTGCATCCGTAGTTTTTTGTACGCTTCCCAATCTTGAGAAATGAGTGTGCGGATTTTAGGCAGTTGTCTCATAAAATCCTATATTCCAAATGAATATCTTCTGGCTCAAGCTCAAATAGCTCTGCATCAACTTCCTCTGTCAAAACACAACCTAAATATTGATAAAAATTGACAGTGTTCTCCGAAGGCGTAGCGGAAATATACATCTTCGTTGCGCCCATGCCCTTGACTTGCTCGGCGGCAGTGAAGAAGAGTCTGCGCCCCAATCCTTGCTTGCGGACATTATGGCTGACGTGCAGGTATTTCAGTTGCAGGGTGTCTTTTTGACTGCCAATGAACTTCGATTCAAGCACCGCTACGCCAACGAGAGTCTCTCCCTTGAACGCGCCCCAAAAGAAACCTCCACGCTCAAAGCAATCTTGCAAGAAAGGCGCATAATGCTCTGGTTCACCGGGCGGCCAGCCTTGCATATTGTAATGTTCAGCTTCGAGAACGAACTTGCCTTCACGAAAATAGTAGATATTGTCGATCACTTCGCGGCGGTCGATTCTCCAGATATCGGGGAGTTCGTTTTTGGTCAGGTTGCGGATTTCGATCATTTTCTTAGCTCCTCAGCGTTCGCTCAGGCATCATTTGTTGAAAACCATTTATGTGAACCAAATTGATTCTTGATCACAGGTTTTCCTGTGGTCATAAACCACTTAAAGCCTTTTAGCACAGATTCAAGATAGCTGTGCATCGCTGGTTGTATTGTCGTTAGATGCGGTATCCAGCGGATAGCTACAGGGACTTTTTGCAAAGCATGGGGATAGAGCGTAATCCTTAGCGCACCCTTGCCTTTTTCTTCTATGATCCGCCAGGAAACATAAGATTGCCTGCCCCCTTCTCTGCCGATTAGTAGATCATAACCCACCCCATCAATCCAGTTGGTAAATTTTCTCTGTAAAACCCAGCCGCTATAGTAATGAATTACATCTACGGCATTAGTCCCAGGCCATTTAAGAACAGTATTCTTTTCGCAAAAAGGATGAAAACCTTTCAAGTTTTCGGGTTTTGCGATTGCTGCCCAAATATCTTTTGGAGAAGCTTCAATCTTTTGACTGACTGATACCGGCCACTTGAATTTATCTGTCTTGTCCGCTGAATATTCCATTTCCTATCTCCTGATTTGCTCTGTTCCATTTGCAGTTTTCTTTACGCCTTGTTTGACTCTAGGTCGAATACTTATCGCAACTTATCTTCTTACTTTGAGAGCCTTAAGTCCAAGAGAAATAACGGGATTAGAATCGAAATATAGGCAAGAAAGTCCCATGGATCGAAGGTAGCCTCATACAAATTGAAATACTGCGCACTTTCAATACCAAAACAAACGAATAGAAAAATGATTAAAGTTCTTTTAGCTGAAAAAAATCGTGTCCACGTGTTTTCTGCATAAGAGGTATAAAGCCCCCGAAATAAGATGTAATTCCAAGCTGGACCAGTCATATCTAATACATGCCCATTCCAAAAGGGTCCTAATTTAACCCATACTGTAGCCAATCCAGTTCCACCTAAAAGGATTAACCCAGCAGCCCAGAAGGGGGCAAAAGTATCGTGTTTAGTTTTCTTACTAACCGTAGGCATTGATTTCAAGAGCCGATTATCATTAATCTTGACAACACTTTAACTGCATAAATAGTTTATATCGGCATCAGATGAAAATAGTGTAGCATATTTTAGCTGGACAAATACTCTGGGCGTGGCTGTGGCATATTTCCTCCTAAATCTCAGAACTGCATTGCGACCAAAGGGGGTGTTGCAGTTCGAGTAAACAAACAAATCTTTTGACAATTATAACCCTCGCTTGCTTTTGTTAGACCCGCAGTGCATCGCATCTTTTAGATGCAACGCACTACTTCCCCCGATTATAGCCCAAAGAAAAAACTGCACTGCACTCGCTAGAGTGCGTTGCAGTTTGGGTTACGGCCAATCGCTCAGATGATGGGAAGTTCGAGGCGTATGGGAGGGCGGATTAGCATTATATAAATAACCTTGATTATTTTTGTTTTCCTGTGAAAGGTATTGTGCTTTTGTATAGTTTTACATGTCTTAAATCATTGTCAGTTGAAATCTGTTGAGATACTTTGTCTATCATGTCCTCTGATGAAGAAGGTCCAAATATGATGCGTTTTATTGCCTGTTTGTTAAATTCTAGCCACCAGATAGTTTAACAAATGAATAGGTTGATCGACAGGTAAAACCGGG
>JABGOQ010000142.1 GCA_018645405.1 Anaerolineae bacterium
TGAGAAAAAGCTCATTGCATCTCTCCGGTTTTAAATCCATCTTTCCATTCTTTTATAAAGGTATTCAATTCTTGTCTATCCGCTTCTATTTCTTCTGGGTTTCGTAATTTAGCATCGGATAAAGCCTGCAATATACGCGGTACTTCGACACCCATGTCTTTTTTTGCCATGTCTTTGGTGAAGGAACGGCGCAAGAATGTAAACTGAGCATTTAGACGAGCCATTTCTGCTATGAGCAATCGGCAGGGAATAGGTGAGCCGAGTTCTGGTGAAGTTAGTCCTGCAAAACCGAAGGGAATTGAAAAGTTCGAGCGAACTTTTTCAACTGTCCCATCACTTAAAGAAGTAAAAATATTATCAAGCTGTCGTTCAATGGCGAGGTCGTTTAACCCAAGATAAATACGTTTAAGGGGGAGTTTAGAAAGTTCATTTGTGTTTTTTACCGAATCACGTGTTTCTATGAGGATATTTAATGGGCAACGCCCATTGATGAAGTTGAGCGTATCTAATACTTCTTTTGGGGTACGTACCATGGGCAGAAAAATCTCATCTGCACCAGCATTAATGGCTAGATTAATTTCTTTTTCTGTCTCTTCGTGAAAGCCATTAACACGACAAATTATTATTTTCTCTGTACTACGCTTAGCGCGTTCTAAATCTTGGAGCGTATTATTATTGATTTGTGTGTCAAAGTTTTTCTGACGAGAGTTTTTATTTTTATTCTCCCAATCCACAATGAAGCCGTGCACACCCGCTTGGTCAGCTTTTTTTATAAAAGAAGTATCGGTTGAAAAAAGAAGAAATTCAAAAGTATCAGTGGACAATCTCATTGAAGAATAAATCCTTAAGCAGAAGAAAAAAAGAGTTTCTCTCTAACGAGGTTGGTGAATACTTTCTTCCCCGCAACGAGAAGCTCTTTTTAAATATGGAATATAGTGTTTATTTTACTCTAATAATCCTCGCATAAAGTTGAGAAAATGTTGCACATCGGCAAAGTTGCTGGCAATGCCAACGGAGATGCGGACTGCGCCTGATTCTTGCCCGTCGAAGCAGAGGGCGAAATCGTCGAAGCTGAGGCGTTGTTTATTACGCGGTTGAGAGAAGCAGGCGACGAGTTCAAATTCTTCGAGTTCGAGGGCAACTTCACCTGCGCCAGGGTTGCAGAAACAGCCTGTACGAAGAGAGATATTCAATTTATTGGCTTCTTCTTCTATATAACGATGGTCGAAGGCTACGCCATCTTTATTATAGAAATTTGCTGCAATCGTGCCTCCGCGCATTTCTGTATCCAAAGTCCCGTAGATGCGGGCGAGGGGTTCGCCGGTGCTATGTTTCATTTCTGAGAGATTGGATAAGAGCCAACCTGTAAGGCAGACTACGCGCTCGTGGATGGCATCGTAGCCGACTTCGGCGATGTGGCGCAGACCGATCTCAATGGCGGGAATATTCAAATAATCGACTGTGCCATCTTCAAAGGCGGCGTGCCCTTCTGCCATATAATGTGTGCTGGCTTGGACAGACGCGACTGTGATCGTTCCACCCGCAAACCAGGGGCGTTGAAGTTTGGACAATGCTTCTCGGCGGACGATTAACGCACCCAAACCTGTTGGGTAACCAAAAAGTTTATAAAACGAGAGCACGACAAAATCGGGGGTGAATCGGCTTAAATCCAATTGATTGGTTGGGACGAAGGCAGCCGCATCCAGGAGGACATCCCAGCCGTGAGATTTGGCATCCGCAATCAACTCGAGGGAATGCTGGATACCGGAAAAATTTGATTGGGCGGGGAAGGAAAAAAGATTATGCCCATTGGGACTGGTATTTTGCCACTCTTTTTCGAGTTGCTCGTGGGAGAGACGCAGCTCGGGCAATTCGACGGGGAGGTAAGTGACATTTGCACCGCGCGCATGGGCAAATTCGCGCAGACCGTTGACAGAATTATGATTGTCAAAGGCGAGCAAATAGCGACCCTTTTCATCAAAGGGATAGGATTCGCCGACTAATTTCAGCGCGCCGCTGGCATTGGCTGTGAAGATGACTTCGTACTCGGCAGGGTCAGCTTTGAAAAATTCGAGGACATAGGCCCGCGCAGAATCGACAAGCTTGGTGGCTGCCATCGAGGTGGGGTTTGTGGAATGGGGATTGCCAAAGACGTTGTTTTGTAGAATCTCCTGGTGCTTGGCGATCTGCGATTCGGCGTAGAGGCCGCCGCCAGTGTAGTCGAGATATATCTGACCAAGACGATCCAAGCGAGTGTAATCGTTGGCGCGGAGGGTATCCAGTTTTTCAGTGCTTTTATAGCTGGGGTAGGCTTCTAGAAATTTGGGAAATTCTTTTGAGTGGGACATGGGGGGACTCCTTTGGAATGGGTAAAAGATGATTCTGTTGCTTGCTTTGATAAATATTGCGTAATGATTTTGCTTCCAAATTACATTTTACGGAATACGCAATATTTCTAGGCAGTCGTTATTAGGATAATTGCAATCAGTGCGAGAATGATCCCGACCCATTGCAAAAACTGTAGCTTTTCTTTGAGAATTAGCCAAGCCAGAAAAACGGTCATGCCGGGATAAAGAGAACTGAGAATGGCAGAAACATCCATTCTGCCAACCTGCGCGGCGAGGATGAAGAAGAGATTTCCGCCAACATCGAATAGACCATTAATTGTTAACAGATGCCAATTCCCGGATTTTACTCGAAAGCTTTTTTGTTTAAAGAGTAAAAAGAGGGCTGTGGAAATTGTCCCGGAGGTGCGCGCAGCGATCAAGGGACCGAAGACCCATTCTTGGCTGGCTTCGTGGATCAGGACAAAATAAAGTCCAAAACCGATTCCGGCGAGGATGGGAAAAAGAAGATAGCGGTTTTTTCCTGTGGGATCACCTTCATCTTTTTCACGTGAAATCAAAACAACTGCGATAAGCGCCAGTCCAAAGGCAAATAAAATGATTGGCTGTGGCAACCCATCCATAAAACTACCGACGATGACTGGGATTATTGAACCAATTAATGCGGAAAGCGGCGCAGCGACGCTGATGCGCCCCTGTCGCATGGCTTCAAAAAAGGCGAGCAAAGCAAAATTGCCGACAACGCCGGCTGCGATGCTCCATTTTAACGTATGGTTATCAGGAAAAGGCTCATGAACAAAGGGCAGCGCAGCAAAGAGGAAGAGCAGCCCAATGGCTTCGCCATATAAAACCGCGCGATATGTGCCCACCTTGCGGGAGGCAACCCCACCAACAAAATCTCCTGTTCCCCACGAGAGGGCGGAGGCAAGACCTAAGAGAGATGCAAACATTTTGAGAAACCTGAGAAAGTTTTTGTATAGTGTTTTGTTAACCGCGAAGCAACGAAGAGCGCAAAGAAAAACTTAAGAAATTTTGTTCTGCAGACGTATTCAAACAGAGAGAGATTCTTTTCTTTGTTCTTATACCTTAATAGCTTGGCGTTCTTCGTACCTTTGCGGTGAAATTCTTTTGAAATCATTTAGATTTTCCCTGCTGCTTTAGCGCGTTCAATAATTTGCCGCGCGGATTTGATGAGGGGCATGTCAATCATTTTTCCTTCGAAGTCGATCACACCTGCGCCCTCTGCCTCGGCGATTTCGAAGGCGCCGAGAAGACGTTCGGCGTAGTCGATCTCTTTATCGGATGGGGAGAATGCTTCTTGCACGGGAGCAACTTGATTTGGGTGGATGATCTGCTTTCCCGTAAATCCCATTTGTGCCCCTTGCAGGGCATCGATCTTTAAGTTGACGACATCCTTAAAATTGACAAAAACAATATCAATGGCTTGCAGGTCGTTGGCGGCAGCGTGCAGGAGGATTTTACTACGCGCGTAAAGAATTTCCAGACCGCCGCGAGAACGGGTTGCGCCGATGCTGGCAGCGTAATCTTCTGCACCGAAGATGAGCGCATCCAAACGTGGATGGGTGGCGATCTCTTTGAGATTGATAAAGCCTTTCGCGCTCTCAATACCTGCCAAAATGCGGATGCTGTTAAGCTCCCAGCCTTGCGAGAGTTCCATCGCTTCGATTTGTTCGCTGAGCCATTCGAGCTGTGCGAGCATTTCTACTTTGGGGATGACTACACCATCAGGATGATGGATCAGCGTCGCGGAGAGATCGTCCGCTTCGAAACCCGTCCCAAAACCGTTGATACGGATCAGCTTTTCGGCATGACCAAAACCGAGTTCTTGCAACGCTTTGGCGATGACTTCGCGGGCTTTTCCCTTGCGATTGTAGGCAGTAGCATCTTCCATATCCATGCAGATGCAATCCACACCGAGGGAGATGGCTTTTTCAATTTTTGGGCGAGAGTCGCCGGGCATGTAGAGGAGGGCACGTCTTGATTTCATAATTATTTATCCTAAATCATCCCCATAATATATAAAACTACACTTGAGATAACACCGACTAAAAAGAAAAAATATCCGTATTTGATGTAATTAAATTTAGTCTTTTTCAAATATTGTCCTGAAAAGGATATCTCCCGTACCTGTACTTCATAAGTTCGGTTATGGTCATTCATCACGTTTTCCATATGTTCAAGATATTCATCGTAAGGGACTGATGTGTAATGCCCAAAAAAGAGGGTATTGAAATTTGAATCTTTGGTGCTTATTTTTTGCTTGCGAGAAAGACTCATGCTGGGCGTAACAGCCAGTAGGGCAGCTACGATTGAAAAAAGCAAAAACATGATCAAAATAATAATAGGCAATCTCATTGAAGGTTTTGTAAGTTGTGTGAGAGCAATTGTTATAAGAACAGAGGAAATACTGAGTAAGATATTTGCCTTGATATCAGCCATTTGGCTAAGAGCTACCAGCTCGCTACGCGTATCACGTAGCATATAGTCAACTTGTGATCGAGGCTTTTTTATTTGCATGGAATTTTCCTTATAAAGATTCTAGCCACATGACACTTTCGTTTTTTAAGGTGGTTGAGTAACTCCGAATGCTTTTTCGGGGTGTATCGAAACCACAAAACAGGCACTTTCCGGGTAAATATTGGTTTACCCTGAAGGGCATAATAATCGATACGGCGAAAAGCACCGCCTACTCAACCAACGGACGTTCTTTTTAACAAACTGTCATGTAGCTAGTAAAGATTTAGCGTTTTCGTTGAGAAGCTGTCAAAAAAGTCTGTCGAAGACCCGAAAGGTTTCCTGCGAACGCATGCTGAAAAGGCTTCTGCTCAGCAAAACCATCTTTTGGGAACGCATTCAAGAGAAAACCTTTCGGGTCTAAATCAAAAAAACTTTTTGGACAGTCTCCGAGATATTTTAGCACGGGAGCAAGGAATCAGTAGCAAGTTGGCTTGGCTTTTCAGGGTGGGGATAGTAAACTTGTGGCGACGATGATTACTGTGAGCTAAAACTAACTCCACACGGGAATTATTCCCCGTGTGGAGGCTGAAAAGCTTAAACACGAATGCCGCTACGCTATATGCGAATTTACGAATGACACGAATATTTTTAAAAATTCGCGAAATTCGCTAATTCGTGTCATTCGCGTTGAAAAGATGAAGGAAAACCCATGCAAAAAAAACACATTCCTCTCCTCCTAATAATCCTGCTCCTCCTCACCCTCTGCCTTCTTTTAAACCAAAACACCCTCATCGACCTCCTCCGCACCCCAACACCCACCTCCACAAATACCTTTACCCCTACCCCGACCAGCACTGCAACTCAAACCCCAACCCCAACATTTACACCAACAGCCACCTTTACAAACACCCCTACTTCTACTCCCACATCCACGCCCACCCCAACCTGGGGCGAACTCGATGACGACGGCGACGGTGTGTTAAACTACGCCGACAACTGCCCCAACAAATACGCCGAAACCAGCAATGGCTGCCCGCAAAATAATGGAGGCGATGGCAATGGAACAAGCCCTCCTGTAATTGACGATGACCAGTAAATCAAACAAGAAATTATCCCTAAATAATCATTTCTAAGGAAAACCCTATGACTCAAAAAAACTACACCAACCGCAGCTACCTCGACGCCCTATCAAAGAAAGTCCTCATCTTTGACGGCGCAATGGGAACCAGCATCCAGAACCAAAATTTGACCGCCGAGCATTTTGGCGGCGAGAAATATGTTGGATGCAACGACTATCTTGTCCTGACCTACCCCGAAGCCGTCGAGAAAGTGCATCGCTCTTTCTTCGATGTCGGCGTGGATGTGGTCGAGACCGACACCTTCCGCTCAAATCGGCTGACGCTCGATGAATATGGGCTGGGCGATAAAACCTATGAAATGAATTTTGCGGCAGCATCGTTGGCACGCAAAATTGCGGATGAGTATTCATCCGTTGACGTAGGGGCGCAGCATGCTGCGCCCCTACGTCAACCAAGATTCGTCGCAGGCTCAATGGGCCCCACAGGCAAACTCCCCTCCGCCGACGACCCCGATCTCTCGGATGTCGGCTACGATGATCTCGCCGAGCTTTTCCGTGAGCAGGCAATCGGTCTGCTCGAAGGCGGCGTAGATTTACTCCTCATCGAAACATCGCAGGATATTCTCGAAGTCAAAGCCGCCATCGAAGGCATCCAAAAGGCTTTCGCCGAGACAAAGATTATTGTCCCGCTCCAAGCCCAAATCACGCTCGATACGACGGGCAGGATGCTCTTCGGCACCGACATCGCGGCTGCGCTATCCATCCTCGAGGGGCTGCCCATCGACGTCATCGGCATGAACTGCTCCACCGGTCCCGAGCATATGCGCGAGCCAATCGCTTTTCTCGGCGAGAACGCCCCGCTCCCCATTTCTTGCATCCCCAACGCCGGAATGCCGATGAATGTGGATGGCGAAGCGGTCTATCACCTTGAGCCTGAAAACTTTGCCAACGACCTTTACGAATTTGTTGAGAAAAATAATATCTCAGTGGTGGGGGGATGCTGTGGAACGACACCGGCGCATTTATCAGCATTAGTGGAAAAGATGCGAGGTATCGCCCATCCACAACGTCCGGATCGCTCTACCCCTCGGCTTGCTTCCGGAATCCGAGCATTTGATATGCGTCAAGAGCCTGCGCCCTTCATCGTTGGGGAGCGTTGTAACGCCCAGGGTAGCCGAAAGTTCAAACGTCTGCTCCTCGCCGAAGATTGGGATGCCGTGCTGGAAATTGCCCGTGCCCAAGTGGATTATGGCTCGCACGCCCTCGATATTTCTGTCGCTGTCACCGAAAATGACGACGAAGTCGGGCTGATGCAAACAGTGGCACGCAAATTAGTAACCGCTGGTATTGACGTGCCCCTCGTCTTCGACACCACCGATTTAGCTGTGATGGAAGCGGGCTTAAAAGTTGCCCCCGGACGCTCGATGATTAACTCCACCCATCTCGAAAGCGGACGTGAAAAAGCCGATAAAGTTTTTGCGCTGGCAAGAAAACACAACGCCGCTGTGATGGTCTTAACCATTGACGAAGAAGGCATGGCAAAAACTGCCGAACGAAAACTGGACGTGGCTAAACGAATTTACAATATTGCCGTCAACGAACACGGTTTGCAACCGAGCGATTTGGTTTTTGATGCCCTCACTTTCACCCTCGCCACCGGCGAAGCGGAATATATTAATTCGGCAAACGATACGATTGAAGGCATCAAACTAATTAAGGCTGAATTTCCCGAAGTTTTCACTTCGTTGGGTGTGAGCAATGTCTCCTTTGGTTTGAGCAAAGTTGCTCGCCACGTTATTAACTCTGCCTTTCTCTATCACTGCGTTCAGGCCGGTTTGGATATGGCAATTGTCAACCCAGCAACGACTCCACCTTATGCAGAAATCCCCGACAACGAGCGTGAGTTGGTCGAAGATTTGATTTTCAATCGAAGACCAGACGCACTTCAACTCGTAATCGAATACTTCGATGGGCGAACAGCGACAGTTTTAGATTCTACATTTGACCCCACCGAAGGGATGAGCCTTGCCGAACGTCTGCATTGGCGCATTGTGCATCGTCAGCCCGCACAGGTTGGTGATTCGCTGAGCGTGGAGAATGACGTAGACAAAATTATTGCAGGTGAAATCGTAGAAGAAATTACAGAGAAAAAGCACGATGAAGCCATCCACGCCCTTAACACCACCCTCCTTCCTGCTATGAAAGAAGTTGGTGATAAATTCGGCGCAGGTGAGTTGATCTTGCCCTTTGTCCTGCAATCAGCCGAAGTAATGAAAAAAGCTGTTGCACGTTTAGAGCAATATCTTGAGCGCGCAGAAGGAACATCAAAAGGCAAGCTCGTTCTTGCGACCGTGTACGGCGATGTACACGACATCGGCAAAAATCTCGTCAAGACAATTTTGAGCAACAACGGCTTTGAAGTCGTCGATTTGGGTAAACAAGTCCCGGCTGAGACGATTATCAATGCTGCCATTGAGCAAAACGCCGATGCGATTGGACTCTCTGCACTGCTGGTGAGTACATCCAAGCAGATGCCATTAATTGTGAATGAGTTGCATCGACGTGGGGCAAATATCCCTGTGATGTTAGGGGGGGCGGCGATTAATCGACGTTTTGGGATGCGAATCAACAAGACCGATGATGACGAGCAATATGACGCAGGTGCGTTCTATTGCAAAGATGCTTTTGAAGGTCTTGAGACAATGGAAGCCTTGCAAAATGCTGATGCAAAACCAGCGTTGATGGAGAAGCTCCAAGCCCAAGTCATGCGCGAGATTGAGCGGTCTTCTAAAGCGGTTTCCAAGCCAAAAGCAAGCAAACGCTCAGAGATTGTGCCAAATCCTATTTCACTTCCCTCCAAATTAGGCGCGCAAGTCGTTAAGGATATGCCTTTAGAAATGGTCTTCGAGCATCTCTATAAAAAGGAACTTTTCAGGCTGTCATGGGGTGCAAAGAACACACGCGGTGAAGAATGGACAAAACTTGAATCTGAGTTTGAGACGCGGCTGGTAAAAATGAAAAAGGACGCGCTGAAAACGGGCTGGCTAAAACCGCAAGGCGTATATGGCTTCTTCCCCTGCCAAGCAGATGGAGATGAGTTGGTGATTTTCAACCCAGAAAATACGACAAATACGCTAACTCACTTTAGTTTCCCGCGCCAAGCAAAGAAGAAAAATCTTTGTCTCGCCGATTATTTTGCCCCTGTTGGCTCCGAAAAAATGGACGTGGTCGCTTTTCAGGTCGTCACGGTTGGGCAAGAAGCCACTGAAAAATTTGACGCTCTGCAAGATGCCGCCGATTACTCGGAAGGCTATTTTGTGCATGGTTTGGCTGTCCAGACGGCTGAAGCAACCGCAAATTATTTGCACGCGCATATTCAGCGTGAGATGGGCATCCCTGCCAGTCAGGGAAAACGCTACTCATGGGGTTATCCCGCTATCCCCGATTTGGATGACCACAAAAAGGTCTTTGAGCTGCTACCCGTTGAAGAAGCGCTTGGCATGACCTTAAGCGCAGCTTATCAGTTAATTCCTGAGCAATCTACCGCGGCGATTGTGGTGCATCATATAGATGCGAGTTATTTCACGGTCGGTGAGAGTAGAACAGAGCAGTTGAGTAAATAAATCTGGTAAAGAAAAAGAGAGTTGAGCCAAAGCATGAAAAATACTGCTTTCATAAAACTGTTTTCAATACAGAATACTTTAATTGCTTTTCTTTTGGGCTTAATTATCTTAGTTCAGCTATCATCTCTAATCCCATCCACCCATTCTGCAGGACGAGATAGCGGGATTTTTCTATATATTGGAAATTTAATTCTCGATGGTAAAGTTCCTTATATTGACGCATGGGAAAATAAAGGACCACTTGTTTTTTATATTAATGCTTTGGGATTGCTTTTAGGAGCTGGCTCAAGATGGGGTGTATGGGGTATTGAATTTTTCTTCCTGTTTTTTACAGCCCTCGCGGGCTACAAATTATTCAAAAAAGCTTTTGGGTTGCTTCCTGCTATATTTGGCATAGTAATATGGGTGCTATCTATGAGTAAGGTACAACAAGGAGGGAATCTTACAGAGCAATATTCCCTTTTGTTTAGTTTTATTGGAATTGCTTGCTATTTATGGGGAATTGGAAAACCACAGATGCGGCGTTTTGATTTCTTCTTGGGTTTATCATTCGGTCTAAATTTTCTTTTGCGCCCAAATAATGTTGGCGTACAACTTGCTATCATTTTTTCATTTTTTGCTTTCTCTATCTTAGAATCTAATTGGAAACTTTTTTTTCAACGAATTATATATATATCGCTAGGAAGTTTTTTAATCATATTGCCAGCACTCCTATATTTTGCAAGCGTTAATGCTCTTGACGAGTTATTCAAAATCGTTTTTATCTTCAACTTCCAATATAGTAGCGAATTTAGTGTTGCTCAAATACTTAGAGGCTTCATACAAGGTTGCTCATATTTTAATTTTTGGATAATCAGCCTTTCCCTTATTGGGTACTTATGGATGCTAGTAAAGTTTATCCGCAGATCTGATAAGAAGAGTATAGATGCCAAATTTCATTTTGCTATATTTTTATATTGGCCTTTTGAAATTATCTTGAGTTCGTTTTCCGGCAGAAACTATCCGCATTATTTCATTACATGGACACCAATTATTGGCATACTGAGTGCCTATGGCTTCAAAGAAATTCTAGAGCGTTTTACTATAAAATTAGAAAGGCACCACACTATTATTTTGAGCATAAGTGTATTGGCAATATCTGTGCTAGCTCAACATAATCTAGCAAGTTATGCTCCTGTTTTATCTTCACTCTCACAAGGAGTTTCTTTAAAATCTACTGAATATACTCACCCAGTTGCAATATATATTCAAGAAAACACCCAACCCAATGATAGAGTTCTCGTATGGGGATTTAGACCCATAATCAATTTCATGTCAGAGCGTGAGGCGCCAGCAGCATATCTACCTTACCCAGCCATGCATGTACGTTCTCAAGAATCTTATGAGTGGGCGGAGCAATACTACAACCAATTGCTTGTAAATAAACCCTCATTAATCGTTGATATGACTGACATATCAATCGATGAGATGCCATCATTAAATCCTGAGATACGAAAAAGGCAAATTAAAGAATCTGCTGAATGGATTATCGCTCATAACCTAGAAGATGTATTAAGCTTTTTTGATAATAATTATACGTACCATGCTAGCGTCACCGGACACACAATACTCAGACTTCGTGATATAAAACCGTAGTGAACATGATTTCATGGTTGCTAAGCAACTCAATTATCAGGTCCAGAATGACCTTTTGAGCGACTATCTGCGTGTTATTTATAAAACTTAGCCGGTTCCCTCCTGAACAAACAACAGTGGCGATTGTTTTGTATCATAAGGACTAAGTTGTTCTAGAATAGTGTGGATGAATTTACTCTATACAGTACTTAATTAGGAAGAGAAGAAGAGAAATGAAACAAATTGGATTAAAGAATACTGGTATATGGGCAAAAGAAGACGGTAGTCGATGGAAAAAATATGTATATGCTTTGATTGCCGCCGAAATTTCAACAACTACAGAATTTTGTGATGAATGTATACAAATAGCACCAAAACAACATGATACCGGATTGTTATTTGAAGCCATTAGAGCTAAAACCAAGTCTCTCGTAGATAATATAGATGAAATTAGAAACCATCGTTCTGAGAAAGAAAAACGATATGCATTTCTAATAAATGGGAGGGTGTGAGAAAAGTTGTGTAAATGGATTATCCTAAGAAGAAGAAAAGGAG
>JABGOQ010000157.1 GCA_018645405.1 Anaerolineae bacterium
CGGCTTGAACTTTTATTATATGATCGGGCTGATATTATTAAGTCTGCTAAAGGCAAATTGAGAGTTCTAGAAAATATTGCGGCAGACAAGACGATCTTTTCGTGTATGGTGTATTGCAATGACGAAGAACAAGTCGAAGATGCTTTAACAATTCTAAAAAAAAATAATCGAACAGCTATTGGGTTTACGTCAGCTCGATTAGACGGAAATGATCGTCCAAGTATTTTAAGAGATTTTGCTACAGGTTTATATGAGTTCATCGTAGCAATTCGATGTCTTGATGAGGGAATCGATATCCCCGACGCTCGCTATGCTTTAATTCTAGCGTCTAGCAAAACAGAGCGTGAGTGGGTGCAGAGAAGAGGGCGTATTCTTCGAACAGCGCCAGAAAAAGATTACGCTACCATATTCGACTGTATAATTATTCCTGCAAAAATTGATTCTGACGGTAATATAATGGAAACAATTTCTCCAACTGAAATATCAATTTTAGATGCAGAATTAGTCCGAGCCAAAGAATTTGCTGGCTCGGCAAAAAACTCAACCGATTCTATTTTATCTTTAGAAAGGATACGCCTTGGCGCTCACAGAGCTGTTGGAAAAGCTTAAATGTAAGGGGCTCTTATATTTTTTATCATACCAGTAGGTAAAAAGTGGCAAGCTTATGCTTCCAAGTATAAAGTGTGGCAATATTATGGCCCCCGTATCGTGCAAAAACCTCAACCGACAGAAAACAGGGCTAAAAGGTGGCAAACCGACTACTGTTGATCCCAAAAAGGGTTTTCGAAAACGGTGAATTAAGGGAATTCAACTGAAAAAGAATGCTCAAATTAGCAATGAGGCACGCTAAAACACAAAGGATGGTTTTTTATGAAGGAGGGAAACGAGTTGGGAAACTCAAGTAGCAGTAAGAGCAAGGGGAGTGGGGGCACGATAGTAATCGTGGATGATGCCACCCAGGACATTTCTACACTGTATGGTTCGACTTGAAAGTCTTGCTTGGGGAATGGCGTACCCTTTAAAAACCTTATCCGTATTTATAGAGGAAAAATACGGATGAGGTTTTTAAAGGGTACGCTGTCCGGATGGAGTTATTAAGCTATACGGGTGCTTTTGTTTGCGCTGCAGGATTGACAGTTGTTGTCGAAAAATCAAAATTTCTAGGTCTTTTTCCTGATCAGATAATCGTCTGATATTGATAAAGGAGAAAATGGTCCCAAAAATGTGTTTGAGAATGAACCAACCCATCTGATTTTGTACTCCATTTTGTGAGATGACCCTATTCTACCAACAGATGATGACCGGACGAATATAACCGTTTTTCTAGAGTAAAATACTTCGGATGAGGTTTTTGCGCGGTAAGCCCTTTTTCGCACCATCTATCGCTTGACTTGCAGGTCTCCATAAAATGATCGCACCCCTCAGTAAACTTTTTCCTCTGCGGCAATGGATTTCATCCATCGTCTTGTTTTCCTATTGCTACTTCACAGAATCCTCTTTCAAATGCCCCGTCTTTTCACCGGGATCCCTTGCTCAGGAATTGCTTTCTCATGTAAAATACAAGGTACATTCAGAAAAAAGCGGGATCATCTTTTCCTTTGGCAAGGTTGCATGGCTTTAATCCCCAAGTCAAGCTGACGTTTTTAGACACGGCTTAGTTCAACAGGTTTGATACGGCGGTTTTCATGCCCTTCTGACTGACTTGATCCTTTTCGCCGTATCAAACCTTAACCGTTAGCTGGCTGAATCCGTTTCACCGAGAGAGCGAATGAGAGATAAATGTTTTCAACTGACAAAATATATCAAATCAAAGTAACCTTACGGCACAGTAAACCGCTTATCTGGAGAAGGTTGTTAGTTTCCGGCAATGCTACGCTATTTGATATGCATAAAATTGTTCAGATTGCGATGGGTTGGACGAACAGTCATTTACATCAATTCATAATAGCTGGAGAGTATTACAGCATACCAAGTGAAGAGGATTGGGAACCGTTAATCGATGAACGTAAGTATCGCCTTTCAGATATAGCCCCGGCCGAACAAAGTAAATTTGTCTACAAGTATGACTTTGGCGATAGTTGGGAACATGAAATCGTTGTAGAGAAAATCTTACCGATTGATCCCAAGGCGAAATATCCGTACTGCATGAAAGGGAAAAGAGCCTGTCCACCAGAGGATGTTGGCGGGGTATGGGGATTCGAAGAGTTTTTGGAAGCAATGAAAAACCCCAAGCATGAAGAACACGAATCCTTTGTTGAGTGGTGGGGTGGTCAATATGACCCAGAAGCGATAGACTTGGATGAAATCAATCAAGGATTGCAGGAGATAGATCAAATCGACTGGTGGTGGGAAGATCTCTAAGGTAGAAGAATTTCTTCCGTACATTATTATGAAAGCTGCAAGCCAGCTAATCCAAGCTGTAGCTGACCGGGGCTGTGCCCCGGAGGTAAGCAGCGCGATTTTTTGGTAATTTGGCCTGGGGCAAAAGATCATCGGAGCCAAACCCGCCCCGGCAGCTAAGCCAATCGTTAGGTGTTGGTGGAAATTGATGAAGAGAAAAGGAGTGTTAGATGGCACAATGCAAGCGTTGCGATAAGCCATTGGGCATACTTTCAGCATTACTTGATGATTACTGTGCTTCATGTAATGAAGTTATAGAAGGTGAGAAAAAAATTGAGCAAGAACGCCTTGCAAAAGACAAGGAACAGAAAAAAGAAAACAACTTGCTCTACATGATTCATATTTTGCCCATATCGTAAAAGCGAGAATTCAAATGTTTAGAGATCGTCTTGATGTCGGAGAAGTATGCTATCTTTTTAAAAGCGTGTATTTACCAGTCGACTCAGTTGTAGCTGATGAGAATGTAGTAGGCCAATTTAGCATTGCAGGGATTCAAAATCTGGGCTTTTTGGGATGGGATGTTGTTGGAATAGTTCCAAGAACTATAGGCGTAGGCTTAACAAACCTTTCTCTTGGCTCAACATCTGGTGAAACTTGGGGCGCAGGTCTTGGGGGTAATGTTGCTGGAGTCTATGTTCTGCTAAAAAAATCAATATCTTCTGAGTATAATGTGTCCGATAAATTTCTGCAGAGTTACATAGTGGAAAATATAGAAAAATTTGCCACAAAAACCGAACTTGAAATATTGTCGGGGATTCTCTCTGGAGAAATAGAATCTGCGCCAACAGTTAATAATGATTTAGGTGATTTCTATTTTTCTGAATACCAATAGCGGACTTTTTGAAACAACGAAGTTGTTGTAAATTAATACCCTTCGCTGAAGTGCCCATTCGAAAATTAATCGTATGAGAACGAAAGGGTAAAAGCCGAAAAAATATACAAAGATTCATTTGTGCAACACACCCCGCGTAAACCGTGACCCGGCTTCCGCTGCGCTCCAGTCTGCTAGATTCTACGCAAAATCTTTAGGGTTTGCGGTTTTGTGGATTGCAAAGTCGCCGGGCAGGTTACGCACTCGTTAGCCCGCAACCAGATATGAAGGACACAACATTGACTACAGGAATTACTGAACATGAATTGGAGCATTTGCTAAACTTCGTTGGATATGGAAAACTAAATGCTGAAGTTTGGTTTCTTGGAATGGAGGAAGCTGGCGGTGGTGAAAGCAATATTCGTTCACGCTTGAAATTCCGCCAAGTTGAAGATTGCGCAGAAGCACATAGTATTCTTGGTATTACAAAACATCATTCTGGGAGAAAAATAATACAAAGAACTTGGCGAGGAATGTGTTATATCATGCTCCGCCTCGAGGGAAAAGAAGTGGATACAGAAAGTATTCGTAATTACCAAGCTGATTATCTTGGGCGCTTTCAAGGCACATCTCTTTTATGTGAATTATTCCCAATTCCAAAACCAAGTATTAATGATTGGGGGTATGAAAACCTTTTTCCTCAATATTCATCTCGTGAAGAGTATTATCGAATCGTGAAGCCACGGAGGGTTAAATATCTACAGAATTTAGTTAGTGATTATCGTCCTAAAACTGTTATTGGTTATGGCAAGAATTATTGGGAAGATTATCAAGAACTTTTTCCAAACTTAAAGTTTTCAAAAAGTGGTCAGTTTTTAGTTGCAAGAGATAAAGATTTTGTTGTGGTGCTTACAGATCACTTCACGGCTCGAACTATGAATGGTAAGTTAGACGAAGTTGTTTCCATAATTAATAACGGCACATAAAAGTCATAATGCGGGCTACCGATGAGTGCAGTGGACGGTGGGGATTCTGTGCGTCTTATAAGCAGTTTTTTGTCTCGAGTTTTTCTGCTCTCAAACAGAATCCGCATCCCGCACCGTGCAAAAACCTCAACCGACAGAAAACGGGGCAAAAAAGGTGGCAAACCGACCACTGTTGATCCCAAGAATGGTTTTCGAAAACGGTGAATTAAGGGAATTCAACTGAAAAAGAATGCTCAGATTGGCAATGAGACGCGCTAAAACACAAAGGATGGTTTTTTATCTCTAATAATTATTAGCTAAACACCAACAGAATTTATGTATCTTGGATATTCTAATACCCATTCAGAGAAAGTATTGCCCCAAAATCAGAAGGATTCCCAACCACACCTAAGCTCAGACGCATTGAAATAGAAAATCCTTTTTGTCGTTTAAGACCACCACTTTGAAAAAATGCTTTACGACAACGCCCTGCTCGCCCGCGCCTATCTTCACGCTTGGCAGCGCACTAAAAATCCCCATTATCGCCAAATTTGTGAGGAGACGCTCAATTTTATTGCTCGCGAAATGACGCATTCTGATGGCGGGTTTTATTCATCCCTCGATGCCGATTCCGAAGGTGTCGAAGGTAAGTTTTATGTCTGGGAAAAAGACGAGATCAAAGAAACGCTCGGTGATGGCTACACGCTATTTGAAGCGGCGTATGGGATCAGCGCAACAGGCAATTGGGAGGGAAAAACGGTTTTGCAACGCACAGTAGATGATGCCACCCTCGCCGCTCGCTTCGCACTTGACCCTGAACAGGTTCCCGTTAAATTAGCATCTTCCCACAAAAAACTACTCATTGCACGAGAAAAACGGATCCGCCCGGGCACCGATGATAAAGTCCTGACAGAATGGAACGGGCTAATGCTGATCGTTTTTGCGGAGGCGGCGCGGGTACTCAACAACACGCTCGTCATGGCGAGAGAGCGTAGCGACCGAAGCAATCCCAAAGCTGGCAAGGAGATTACTTCGGCGATAAAGCTGCCTCGCAATGCCTTAAACTATCTTGATGTGGCTACCCGCAATGCCAACTTTTTGCTCACAGCCTTGCGACCAAATGGTCAACTTCGGCGTGCGTGGCGAGAGGGAAGAGTTGGCAGCGAAGTTTTTCTCTCTGACTACGCCGCGCTAATTCTTGGCTTACTCGAACTCTACCAGACCGATTTCAACAATCGCTGGTTTCTGGCGGCGCAAGAATTAGCAGATGAGATGATTCTGCAATTCAGCGATTCGGGGGGAGGGTTTTTCGACACGACGCACGAATCGTCTGAAGCATCTGCGCTGCCGCTGCGCCCGAAGGAGTTGCAGGATAACGCGATCCCGTCGGGGAATGCGCTGGCGGCAGAGGCGTTACTTAAGCTAGATGCTTTAACGGGTAACGCAGATTATCGTCAGCGGGCGGAGGACACGTTGGGGCTGGTGAGCGAGTTTGTCGGCATGTACCCGACTGCCTTCGCGCAGTGGCTTTCGGGAGCAGATTTTGCGCTTCAGCACATCAAACAGGTTGCCATTATCGGAGACCTTGATGATAGCAATACGCAAGCACTGATAGCAGAAGTGCGTTCAAAATACCGTCCAAATACAGTCATAGCGGTAACTCCATACCCGATCCAAGAAAGTGCACCAGCCTTATTGCACAACAGAACGCTTAAAAACAATTTACCGACAGCCTATGTCTGTGAAGGTTTCGCCTGCAAGTTGCCTGTAAATACCGCAGAAGAGTTACGTGAACAATTAGACAATTAAAGAATCTGAACGCTACCCGTAAAAAACGCTTGACAACAATGTCGAGCGTTTTTTTGTAATGAGACTCGCATCCCGGTTTTCAAGGTCAACACGGTCTAATTTTGCCTCGAGCTTTCGCCAAACTGTCGTACTGCCAACAGCGTTCGCGAAATCGCTTTCAGGGGCAGATTTTGCATCCATAACGCGCAGCAAGATGAGGTCATGGGCGATACGGGGCGGGACGAGACAAAAGCTCTTTTGGCGAAAATCTGTTCGGCTACTGAGAGAATTTGGTAGCGGCACAACGCCCCTTTCAGAAATAATGCAAGCGCATTTTCAATAAACACCAAGGTAAAACTTAGAAAGAAGCATATTTCCGTTATAATCCATCTTGTACCCTCTGTATCAAGGTAGGATTCGCTATGGCAATCACTAAGCAACAAACCTTATTTGCACTGGATTGCGGCGCAACGAATTGGCGCTTATATCGCTCTGCCTATGAATGGACGGGGAATCGAGCAACACTATTGGGGGAGCCACAAGCCTCTCCTATTACCAGCTTTATTGACCGAAAACTACCCTCCATTATTTATCTGGACCCTGAGGGGGCTGATCTGGAAAGTTTTGGAGAGCTTGCTCAGCAAGAGCTTGAAAACGAGAAAAATCGGGGGCGAGTACGAGAATATTTCAAACCCTGCATTGGCTCCCACTTGGAAGAAAATCCACTCCCCCATCAAAGGCGTTATACACATGCCCAAGCCATGCAATACACTAGATTATTATTATCAACAATTCTGGAGCAGATCCGCCAAGAAAAGTGGCGAGCAGAGACGTTTGATGATCGGTTATGGTTCGCTTTTGCCTATCCAATTCACTGGCGCTACGATCACGGGGGTAAAATTTTCGCTGAATATCAGCAACTTGTTCGGGAATGCTTTGGTGATACGTTCAAACAAATCCGCTTTGTTGCTGAACCAGAAGGCGCTATTCTCAGCCTGCAACATCGTGGTTTATTAGAAAAACAAAACCATAACGACATCACACTTATCGTCGACGTTGGCGGCAGCACCACCGATATTATTGCCGGGCAGATCGATCCAATAAATGGCAATTTGAACTATTTGGGGCGCTACGGAGAACCTTTCGGCGGTGGTTTATATGATGCTGAATTAGCCAAATATATCGCCGATGAGCTAAATATCCCGGCCTCAGCGCTCGCTGACGACCCATCCGCTTTGGTCTCTCTACGAATATCCGGGCAGCGCCTGAAAGAATCTCTCAGTCGGCAAATGATGTCACCCGGGAAAAATAACGCGACGCATCAACGCAATATCACATTAGTTATGCGCGACGGTACTGTCTTTCGCCGACTTATCGCTCTGGACGAAGCTCGGTTCAAAAAAGTCACATCACATCTGGATAGTGATTTCAGAAACCTAATAGAAAAGGCTGTAACAGAGATCGCCATCCCCCAGAAAGATATTGGCCAAGTTGTTCTGGTTGGTGGCGGCGCACAACTCTTTACGATCATGACCTTTCTGCGAGAACGCTTTGGCACAGAGAAGGTACTTCTGGCAGACAACCCTGATGAAGTTGTCGTTCAAGGAATTGGATTAGAGTATCAAGAATCTTTCGACGATATTGAACCAACAATTATTTTTCCTGCGCCATCACCTACAGAAGCATCAACCAAAGAACCTGCTTCACCAGCCTGGTTTCTACAACGCGAAACAGAGCAATTCCCTATTCAGTCAGTTACTACGACGCTGGGGCGTGGCAAAAGCAATGATATCCGAGTAGATGATATAAAAGCATCCCGTCTACATGCAGAAATAACATTGAGTAAGAGCAAGCTGGAAATCACCGACAAAGGCAGCACTAACGGCACATTTCTTAACGGGCAACGCCTAAAACCTTATGAATCCAACTTGCTGGAAATTGGCGCAATGATCTCCATCGGGAAAATAAAGTTCGAGGTAAAGCAAATCAAGAATGGATAGGTGACTTATGACCGAAGAAACTCAAATCGTCCCATCTGAAGAAAATCACCCGGCACCCGAAGAAAATCTGAATGCAGAAACTTTGATGGCTGCCGGAGATGCCCTGTCCAAATCTATGCTTTTCACTTTACGGCGTGATTATTTAAATAGCCCCGTTCTCGACGAAGAATTCATCCAATTACTCCCCGAAACGCCCATCCAGCAACAAGATATCGCCTTTCTTGAATTGGAACAAGTTGGCAAACAGGTCGACGGATCCCCACAGGATTATGTCAGAGCGATCCAAACTACGCTGGCAGCCTGCCACGACCCTCGTTACCGGCTGGTTTTTCTGATCAGCAGCGATGGATTACGAAATACTATTTTCATTGGGATCAGCGCCCAAACAGGCGGGACACAACCCAAAATTTTTGCCGAACAATTGGGGCAATTTCTTAGTGCAAATTGGCCCGGGACGCGTGTCCGCAGCGTGTCCGACTATAAGCGGATCGCCAAAAAAATTCACGTCCCATTAAGTACGTACCGATACGCACGTGCATTCACCGGGATTCCGTCTGTGAAAGCGAGTAGCGGCTCGAACGAATACCCCCAAAGCCTGGATCGACTCATGCGCGGCATGCGAGGGAAACCCTACATCTATTTGGTCGTTGCAGAACCAATGCCAGAGAAATCTGTCAGCAACATCGTAAGCACTTGCCAGACATTATCAGGGCAAGTACATGCTTTTTCCAAAGCAACTATTCAGCGTAGTCAAAGTTCAGGACTTTCTGATTCAAGCATGCAAACAGAAGGCGATACAACCACAGAAGGCTCAGCCAAAGGAGTAACAGAAAGCGAAGCGGCAACAAAAAATAAAGGCGTGCTGGGCACTTCTCTTGAAAAATCAGATGGGATGAATAAGGGCGTAAAAGCTGTCGGGCTTGCAGGGATATCCGGCTTATTGCTAGCGGCGGGCGGACCATTCCTGCTTTCTGGCATGTTGGGGATGTTCGGTCAGCTTCTCCCATCCACCGGCTCATCTGACACAGTTGGTACCAGTACATCAGAAACCGAAGCAACCAGTCATTCATCCAGTCTTTCTACTGGCAAAGCGACATCCAGCGGAGAATCACTTTCTTTCGGGCAAGAATATCTCAACAAACATGCTGAGGCTTGCATCAAGCAGTTGGAAAAAACGGCAGAACGTTTTGAAGTAGCACGAGCACAAGGTTGTTGGAATGTTGGTGTTTATCTCATCAGTAATCAAAGCGAAGCCATAACCCAAGCGCAGGCACAATTCAAGGCTTTGGTCAGCGGGGAAAAGAGCACCTCCGAGCCGATCCGCGCTCACGATCTTGGAAAACTTTGGGATGGTCAAATTCAAGTTTCCCTGGATGCCTTTCAGCAACCACCTTTGCGCCTTTTTGCCCCACAAAATGGCGAACAGCTACACCATCCATTAGGGGAATCGTTTGAGAATTTGACAACGCCGATGAATACAGAAGAATTATCTCTTTTGACAAATCTTCCTTTACGCGAGATGCCCGGCATCCCCACTCAACCGGCTGCTTATTTTAGTCTCAACCCGCCAAGATCAGACAACTCAACATCAACCCTGAAACTAGGGCACGTTCTCGAAGGTGGAGAAGAAATCGGGGAGTTGGACTACGAGATCGACACAGATACACTGACCCGTCATGTCTTTATCACTGGGATCACAGGTAGCGGAAAATCGAATACATGCAGACGTCTGATCGAAGATATGATGGAACAGGGAAAAAACTTTCTGGTGATTGAGCCTGCCAAAGATGAATATGTTCAACTTGCGCTGGCCTATAACAAAGCAAATGCTTTTGACCGAAAGATTGATGTCTATGTTCCCGGTCGTACACATTTTGCTAAAACGCCATTAAAGCAATTAAGGCTAAACCCCTTCGACATTGTTCGTGTTCCGGAAGCTACGGAACAAGTGATGCCCCACCTCGATCGTTTAAAATCAATTTTTAACGCCAGCTTTCCAATGTATGAAATTTTGCCTATCATTCTGGAAGAAGCCTTGGTCGATCTGTATAGCAGCCAAGGTTGGCTGGATGATGAACTCCCCCCTACTGAAGTGCAGTGTCCAACTCTAAGCCAGATGCACGATCGGCTATCGGGGTTGATACGCAGTAAGGGTTACGAAGAACGCATCACGCTTAATATCACGGCAGCGATGAAAACACGCATCAGCAGCCTATTGCGCGGCTGGAAAGGGCAACTCTTCGATCATCCTGTGTCAACGCCTTGGGCAGACCTTTTTGACCGCCCGGTCGTGATCAATTTGCAACAAATGGGTGATGATGCTGATAAGTGCTTTACGATGGCTTTATTGCTCAACTTCTTATATGAGTATCGCCAGGCACAGCATGAGGCCGAGGAGTCACCAGAATCAAGCGCCTTGCGTCACTTGGCGATCATCGAAGAAGCACATCGTATTTTGCGCAAAGCTTCATCGAGTGTTGGGGAAGCCAATCCCCAAGCCAAAATGGGCGATATGTTCTCGGATATTCTGGCTGAAATCCGTGCTTATGGACAGGGCTTAGCTATTGTCGATCAGGTTCCGGCAAAATTGGTACCTGATGCTATTAAGAATACAAATCTAAAGATCATTCACCGTTTGGTTGCTGCTGATGATCGTGATGCAATGGCTAGTGCTATGGCACTCACTGATGAACAAGCCAAGGTCATTGCACGCCTGAAAGTGGGACAAGCGATCGTATCCGGGATACAAGATGATATGGCGTCTTGGGTGAAGATATTATTTTCGCCGATTCCACGGTAGATGCAAAAGACGAGAAGAAGCTCGCTAAACGGAAGCAAGCCAAAAACATGGAGGATACGATGTCAATCAAATTCCCAGCTGAAACGATCAAAAAAACGATCGCATATTTCTATCTGCTTTCTTATTCTCCTCCAGCAAAAATCGGGGAAATGAAAAAAAGTCTTGCCCCCTTGCTAAAAGAATTGATTGAGTCTGCTGAGACGAGTGAATTCAGTTTCTATGAGGAGGTTATCCCTGAAGTTTGCAGGCGAATTGTTGCTTTTAACGAAGATAGCCGTGAACCAAGCGAAAAATGGATCGAAAGGCTGGCTGAAACCGCATCCAAAGCGGATGAAAGCCCGCAGGATATGCACGAATTTCAGAAAGAAATGTCACTGGTTGCTCGTCTGCCGCAAAGAGCCTTGCCTGACAATCGCTTGCACCGCAGGAAGGGATGTGCATTCTGTAAGCTACCCTGTCATTATGGTTTTTTCACGCTTGTTTCTGACCCGGATTTTGCTAGCTTACAGGAAATGCTCAACGCAGAAGTAAAACGAACAAAGGAGACGCAATCTGCTATTCGCCCCGTTTGGCATTTTGCACTAACTCATTTGAAGCAAGTTACAGGGGAAGTTGACGGTTATACCGTGCAGCAAGGACATTTAGGTAATTTATCGTACTGCTTGTTGATGTTAGCCATGGCAAAATCGCGGTTGGCGTTGCCAGAGAAACAACTAAAAGTCTATCAGGCGATAAATCAGGAACTTATTCAGGGGAATTAGGAGTTGAGACCTATTTTCATAATAAGGATCATCAATATAATTAGGGCAACAATAAAATAACAACCCTGACACATCATAAATAGCTTCTTACTCTATTCAGGGCTAAACCA
>JABGOQ010000139.1 GCA_018645405.1 Anaerolineae bacterium
CGATAAAAACCAGCGACATAAAACCCCAATTATTGGCATGAATATGTACTTCCCCGATATCGCCTACAATACCCAGCGGTTCTGTCCAGTATGTGAACATCCCCGTACCTACGAGAATGCCTATTAAGAAATAGAAGAGACCTGCAATGTAAAATTTGCGCCCCTCCATGACCGCCAACATTTTTTCTGATTGCGTGCGAATACCAGCCAGTTGGATAAGTAGCAGCGTTGTAGCTGTGAAAACCAACGTGCCACCAGAGATGATCGGGACCTTATTAAACAGAGGAATACCGATCAGCAGCAAGGCTATCCCTGCGTTTAGCGATAGCCAAATATCCCAACGTATTTTGGGGCGTGGCAGATTGTGCTCTTTGGCTACCAGAATTGGCATTGCTCCAAAAACAACTTGTGTGAGTATGCCCAGTGTGATGAAATGGATGCGTAGCCATACCATGCCGGTGAACCAGGGCAGTAGTTGCCAACTTGAAAATGATGCTGCTAATGCTGCCACGATAGCGATGACAAAGTATAAAAAAGTCATTATTAGATATGGGATCATATGGTGGTTCCTTTATTTTCTAGAGTTATTATGTTTATGTGCAATCATCTATTGCGTAAAAAAATTCTTTTCTGAGGTGGCGATAGAAAACAATTTCTGGAAAACAGGCTATTTTGCTATCTCGTAAATTTACAGGTGCTCTAAGGAGTTTTTTCTTCTAAATTCTCCATGCTTTGATTGATGATGCCCCAGACTTCTTTTAGGATGGGAAGTATGGACAGTGTCCAGAAGACATAGGCTGATCCGTGAACTAAACCAGAGAGCGGTTCACTCAAAAAGATACTGACCCAGAGGGCTATGCCGCCTAGGTGAACGGTGGCTAAGCTGAACCAACTCCCGCCTAGTTTGGCAGGCTGATTGGGAGTGAAGTTTTGACGGAAAAAATATGGGACTAAAGCAAAGCCAAATTGCAGCACCCAACCATAAATCAGGGCTTGTGGTGCGTTAGCTTCAACTCCTGCACCAGAAATGCCGGGTGTTTTAATCGTAATTAGGACGCCTACCAATACGGGGACAAGTATCCAGGTATATGAGGTAATCAAATGCCAGATGCCAGGTGTCCATGCTTTGCGATCCCCTTTGAGGGGGCGCACCATATTGGCGATTAGCCATACGGTAGCAGTCAGGTGAGCGACTAATCCCGGCACGGTGAACCAGAGTGAGCCTAGCCATGGCCCCATTACCAATCCAAATGCACCGAGAGTCATTAACCAAAAGATCGGTGTGATAGAGCGCGGCCATTGTAATGAACGCCCTGTGAACTTGGAGTATAGGTCAATGATCAAACCAGCAAAGACAAGTGACATCAGCCCCCAGTTGTTGGCGTGAATATGAACTTCGAGGGGGACTTTCATGTACATATATTCTCCCCATCCCAGCCACAAGCCAGTTCCTATGATAATGCCAAGCAGGAAATATGAAAGACCGCCGATATAGAATTTTCGTCCGATATGAGGATCAATCTCGTCCGCCGAGTTGGCGCTTGCTGTGCCTTTGCCGCGCATCTGATAGAGTTGTACGCTCAGCAATGTGGTAGCAGTGAAAACGAGTGTGCCGCCAATCAGGATCACGTTGGTATCTATCATTGGGATACCGACCAATAGAGTCAGAATACCAGCATTGAGCGTTGCCCATATATCCCAGCGTAATTTAGGCTTGGGTTGTTTGGTGCGGATGGCAACCAGATTTGGCATTAGTGCAAAAATTAATTCGGTGAGTATCCCCAAGGTGATGAAGTGAATTCTCAGCCAGCGTAGTCCACGAAGAAATAAGAGTATATCGAAGCTGATCAGAGCGGCGTCCAAGGCAGTTAGTATCGCTAAGCCAATGTATAGAATGATCATGAGAAAATACGGATTAGTCATTTGGGACTCCTTTGGTTAAACTACTAATAAAGTGTGTTTTATCCAATAAAGTTGTTTTTTCGTTCTGGGAGATTAGCCCTGAACCTCCTTCTTTTGAGCATTCAATAATCTGATGATGATAACCCAGGTTGCTATTCGGATAGCCATTGCGATAAGGCTAAAGATAGAAACTGTGCCGTTGTAGGTGATAAGGAGGAAGAATGTTACTGTACTGTGGCTGATGAGGGTTGCGATGGAGATGGGGAGTGCGAAGCGGGTGTTCTTCCAGATCAGAATCGTGCTGAGGAAAACGGTCAGCAAGCCCAATATGAGATTGTAAATGGGCAACCATCCGATAACGTAGTAGGGCATTTTTTGTCCAAGAAATGCAACGCGTACACCGATAAAGACTGCCATTGCTCCAATAATGAAGGAGAGAATGGTAGCGGTTTTAATTCTTTTCATTTACTACTCCTGCGAGGAATTAGAAAGGGTGTGATTTTTTTATAGGCCATATAAATATCACCATATCTTTGCGCCAGTTCTTTCTCTTCAATAAATTTGATATAAGCAAGAATTAAGGCGGAGAAGATGGAAACAATTGCGAGTGAGCTAATTGAACCGATGGCGATGCTGATCCCCACATAGAAGTTGATCAGCCCAAAAGCAAGCGGGTTTCGAGTGAAGGAATAAGGTTTTTGGACGACCAATTTTTGTGTTGCCATCAGGGGCATCGGGGTTCCTTTTCCAATTTCTTTTTGAGCTTTGAGCGTCCAGAGCAAGAAGGAAACGCCTAGAAAAATCATTATCCCGCCCAAGATGATACTGGTGGTGGGGGAGAAGAGCTTCGGCAAGCTAAGCCATGGATCCAACACAAAACCAGGGACGATAAAAAAGAGTGCTGGAAAGAAGAAAAAGAATACGAAGATCGGTGCCGCTTTCGCCATAAAACGATTTTTTGGCGAAAGCGGATTTTTCGATAATACTACAAGTTTGTCAACGAGTTTCATACTTGAAACCTTTCGGGATAATTTATTGCCCCTGTGTGACGGCTGTGGCTTTTGATTTCTTGCGTTTGGCGCGGTTCTTTTTTGCAATATAGGGAACTAGGTATAGATATCCACCACTGATAGCGAGCAGCAGCATTAAAAGAGATTGAATTTGTTCAATCTGCGGTGGTAGATGTTCGCCGGTCCCTGAAAACTTGGCAAAGACAGCCAATGGGATAAGAATGAGGGTGGGCAGGGCAAACCAACGATGAATAATGCGGGTCCACTTATTAAAGAATTTAGTCATTTTATTACTCCTTAGTTATTTGTTTCAGCTGCGTTGAGAGCTCTCTCAAGCAGACTTACTAATAGTTCTCTTTCTTCGGAGTTTAATCCGCTTAAGAGTTTTTCGAATTTTTGACGATGGAAACCGCGTGCGCTCTGATGGATTTCCTCGCCTTCTGGGGTGAGAAAAAGTTGAACAGCACGACCGTCCTTGGGATGGGGTTTGCGAGCGATTATTCCGCTTTTTTCTAGCTGACGCACGCTGATGCTCACTGTTGGTGTTGAGAGTTTCACCGCCTCAGCCATCTCTTGGATGCCGCAATCCGGATTCGTAGCAACAAACTCGATCAATGCCATATGCGATGGGGAGGTAATCAGATTCTCTGGTTGAGGCGCTCCGGGTCCCAAGCGGCGTAAACGGCTTGATAGTTTTAGAAATCTTTGCGCAGTCTCTCTAAGATTATTTTCCATCGGTTACCTTTCCTTCTTGCTATTTCTTTTCTACGGCTTTTTTCAAAATGTCCAGAAATTCATCAAGGGGTACACGGTGAACACGTGCGGCTGTCTGGACACTGATCATTTTGGCGATAAAAGCGCGTAGCGAATAACCTCCAACGCGCTTTACGCCAAAGACTTCCATAACTTCCGCAATATCGCCATATTCCTTAAGAATTTCAGATACACGAGTATCTTTTGTAATTTCCAATGTAGTCTCTCCTTTCAGTTGAATATATTTAGTTTGATAAACTAAATATATCGCTGATGTTGGAGACTGTCAATGATTATTGGATGAGTGTTTTTTAATGAAACACTCCCATGCCAATGATCATGGCATGGGAGTGAACTTTTCCTATAGGAGCAAAAAGAAATTACTCAGTGAGTATGTCTTGAAGATGTTCCTGATATAGTCCTAAAAGAGCGGGTGTTTTTCTTGGCAGTCGTTCTTACAAGGCTATGAGTTCTTTGCTTGTCGCTTTTCAACTAGTGTGCCAATTGTTAGAAGCAGCGCAACAGGGATGATAATCCGAACGAGTGCTAACGTGACGATAAAAATTGTGGGTTGCATAGTATTCTCCTGATTATTATTCGATGATTTCTCAGAAGGAATTTTATAAAGAGCCTTTAGAGATGACAAAGCGTCACTTATAGTGTACGTAGACGCAGTGAATATGTCAATCTGTTGAATGCCCCATCTTTCGGTTGGGGCGTATTGCCCATCAAATAAAAATATCCCCACACCCGAAGGAAAAGTGTGAGGATATTTTTAGAGAAAAAACTCTAGAAATAAGGAGCCTATCCTAGCTTTAGAACCACCGTATCTTCAACGGCGCAAGTCTCCACGCATTCCAAGCATTGGACGCACTCTAAATTACGCATATTGTCAGGAATGGCAGGGATGTCTACTGGGCACTCTGTCTCGCAGCGACCGCAGTCGGTGCAGTTGTTTTTGTCGATCGTCACGCGTAATGGCGCGAACTTATTTGTGATTGCCAGGAATGCGCCCAGCGGGCAGAGATATTTACACCAAAAGCGTTTGATAAGCATCGATGTAATGATGAAGGCGATCAAAACGCTGACGAGCAAAGGTTCGCCCAGCTCAAAGCTGAAGAGCGCACGGGCGGGACAAATATCTCGAAGTGGGGGATAAACTGTCCAGACGCTGGCGATGAGTACGACTAATAAGACCAAATATTTAAGATAGCGTGCCCATTTATCGACTTTGGGAGGCAGTTCCATTGGAAATTTCGCTTTGCTCTGCTTCCCACGTATATGACGCTTGCCTCCGCCGCTCAAGCGACGCGCCCATCCCGCAAGCATATCCTGCAAGGTGCCGATTGGACACATCCATCCGCAGAAGGCGCGTCCGGCGAGTAGTGAGACACCGATGACCCCGATCAACACAGCGAAGTTGAGCAGGTTGGTTGTCTTCATGGTATGACCAGTAGCGATATAGCGGAAAAAGGTCTCGATGCCGCCCATTGGGCAGAAAGCATCAAATGCGCCGCCTGTGGATTCTCGTCCAGGCATAACGTGCCGTAGGCCGAGTAAGTAGGTAGCGAAGAGAAATATATATTGAATGGTGTGACGAACTTTAGTGATGGAGCTACGTTCTTTAGTCTTTGTTTTTGCCATGAGAGTATTAAGTTTCATCGCTTGCGGCGGAGTTTACGCTCCACCGCAAGTTGAGGAGATGCTAAAACCGGGCAAATGTTAATGAGCCGGTGTCAAGCCGAGGGCAAGGGCGATCACGGTACAGATCACGAGGGTGGTGATGATAATGGTAGGGTAACTGTATTTGTCTACTTTCATGCAGATTCTCCTATCATCCTAATTGTTTGTTTTGCCATTCTTCGATCAATTTTGTAGCACCAGGCGTGAGCATATAGATCAGCAATCCCGTACTCATCAGGGGGGCGACGAGGAACATGGAGAAACGACCTTGAATAACCACATCTGTGATGCCAACGGGGAAGCCGCCAAACATGGACATGGCTGCTGCAAAAACACCGAGGGGAATTATCCACGGTTTGCCTTTGAGGAGTGCGTAAATGAAGAATGCCCAAACAATTGCGCCTAACCAGTTTACCAATTGAGACATGGCATACATCGAAGCGATAAAGCCTTTTTCTTCGGTCTGGTAGCGGGAGATGGCGCCAACACCGTCAATATAGGTGAGAACATAAGCCAGCCCACTGATGAAGGCGAAGATGATGATTTTATTGTCCACGCCGCCGACAAGGAGCATCCCGAACCATAATACAAGGGCAATGAAGAAAACCCAGATAGTGGGGATAGGCAAGCCGATGCTGGCAGGGGGAATCATGGGGAAGAAGCCAGAAAGGAGTTGTACGGTAGCGGCGACTGCGCCGATGCTCCAAGCCCAATCGGCTTTTTTTGTGAAGCCATAAAGTACGGCGACCCAGAGCGCACCTGCTGAAACGCCTACCCAACTGAGCATGGCAAAGACAATTTGTACGGTAATGGCTTCGTCGGGGCGTTCACCTGCGATCTTGCCATCGATGTTGACTTGATAGATACTGGCAAGCAGGAAGAGAATTAGCAATCCGGTTAGGATGCCGACTACGGAGAGAATGGCACCGAGTTTGTAGTTATCTTTTAGATTTTTCATGTATAGCTCCTGAGTAGAGGGAGAATAAAAAGCGCAGCCTACCCCCTTATTGTGGATAGACTGCGCTTTGATCAGATATTTCTTGAGAAATTATTCTAGTTCAGCGAGGTCTTCATTTGTGATTAGTCGCTCTTGGAAATAAGGCACCATCGTGAAGATTAGAACGCCGATTGCGAGAATGGAACCGTAGAAATAATCCAATGTTTTGGTGCGCAGAAATTGGGTGGGGACGTTGATCATCAGAATGGTGATCGAGGGGACGACAGCCATCCACCAGCCTTTGCGTTTGCCCATTGCAATGAGAGGAATGGACATGAAAAGGAAGATTGTGGCAACCCAGTTGACTTCGCCAGCCCAGCGGAAGAGCCAGAAGGTCCAGTCTTCAGGATAGAAGGGGTAGGTGACGCGAGTTGCCATTGTGCGCTGTGCGCCAATGCCGATGGTAAAAGCGTGGGTGGTGAGCATACCAATGAAGGTCAATGCGCCGGCCTGCGTCCACTTGGTGGATATTTCTCCTTTGCGGAGGAAGATGAAAGCCCAGTAGCCAGTTAGACCGATGAAGGCAATAACCATTGGCAAGGGGAAGCCAGGAACCCAGCTAACGTAGGGGAGAAACATGAAGAAACCGCCAATTGATGGCAGCGCAAAAAGGCTTAGCGCGAGAGGAAAACTCCACTCGGTACCTTTTTTGATCTCTTGTGAGATAACAATCAAGGCTGCGCCAGCGGCGAAGATCACTGCTTGCCAGACTGAGTAGAAAAAGTCAAAAAGTGGTAGGCCGCTGGAGAAAAGGGGGAAGCCTTCTTCGATATGGGCGTTAAGGTGAAAAAGTACCCGTGAAAGGGATGTTTGCACCATGAAGGGGATGATATAGGCCATGACCAAACCGATCACAATTGCCAACCAAGACATGATAGTACGATTCTTTTGAGAAGTTTCTTTCATTTTATGCCTCCTAAAGCATAGAGATATGGGGAAATAATTTTATAGAGAATTTCATTGTGCATATTATCCCAATTGTCATCTAAAGGCTTTGCTTTAACGCAAATTGTAAAGAAAAGAAGCACAGCTTATTAGGCTGTGCTTCTTCTCAAACTTTCTTAGTAGGTACTAATTTTATTCGTAAACTTTAACCGAGATGAAACCATCAATGGCATCAGCATTGTCCAGTGTGAACATTGCTCTGGCATTCCAGTACTCGATATAGTCAGCAGCTTCTTCAGGTGTAGCTTCACCCGCAGCCATCTTCTTGCCCATTGCTATACGTCCAGGGGTTGGGATTGGCAGAATGATGACGAGGTTGTATTTTACGCCCACTTTTGCACCTGTATCAAGGCGTGTGAAAACCCATTCTCGCTGTGGAGGCATTTGTTTGGTCGGCTCTTCATCGTAGACCATTTTGTTTTGGCGGACAAAGATATCGTCTGTTTTCCCGAACTCCGCACCAATAAAGCCGGTATGGGGGGAAGCGCCAGTTACAAAGGTAACCACATCGCCAAAGACACCGACAAACCATTCATCTTCAGCACCGGGGGCGTCTACAGCTATTTGGCCACGCACCGGAACCTCTCCATCAGGATAGAGAACTTCAAGGGCTTTACGGGTCATTTCCCATGCGCCCGTTATTGCGCCGCATGAGTGACCGGCTACTTTGACAGCTTCTTCGTAATAATAAGGAACTGGCACTTGTGATTGTCCAAAAATGCTGAAATAGGGATCAATCATCATAATCGGGGGTACTTCGGTAATATAGTCCTGATCCCATGCAAAGTCATCTGGGGATGCGGGGGCAATAGCAGAAGCGGTTGTTGCAGTACCTTCATCGTAAACGGTGACGGTGAAGAAACCATCGAGGGTGTCTGCATTGTCCAAGACAAATGTTGCTCTGTCGTTCCAGTATTCATAATAGTCAGCAGCTTCTTCGGGAGTAGCTTCACCGGAAGCCATCTTCTTGCCCATTGCTTGTCGTTCAGGCGTCGCGACTGGTGTGATCACTGCAAGATTGAAGATAACGCCTACTTTCGCACCAGTATCTGTGCGTGAGAAGATCCATTCCATCTTTGGAGGCATTGTTCCAGTTGGCTCATCTGGGTAAGTCATTTTGTTTTGACGAATAAAAACATCATCCGTTTGCCCAAATTCTGCACCAATAAAGCCAGTTTTAGGAGCAGCACCAGTAATATAAGTAATCACTTCGCCAAAGACACCAACAAACCATTCATCTTCGGCCCCAGGGGCTTCTACCTGGATTTGTCCACGTACTGGAATTTCTCCACCGGGATAAAGCACTTCAAGGGCTTTGCGGGTAATAGTCCACGCACCTGTTACTGCACCACATGAGTGGCCTGCTAATTTGACAGCATTCTCATAAGTATAGGGAACTGCTACTTGTGATTGCCCAAAAATCTGAAAATATGGGTCGATCATCATGATTGGTGGAACTTCAGTAATATAATCCTGATCCCATGCAAATCCTTCTTCTTCAACTACCGGGGCTTCTTCAGCAACAGGTGCTTCTTCGGCGGCGGGAGCTTCCTCAGCAGCAGGTGCTTCCTCGGCAACAGGTTCCTCGACTGGTGCTGGTTCCTCAGGGGCTGCGGTAGGCGCACATGCCGATAAGGACATGGCTGCAATAATTAATATTGCAAAAACAAAATACAGTTTCTTAATCATCTTACTTCTCCTTAATACTGAATAGGTTTAAGGCTCTCTGAAAACCACAACCATTTATGATGACACCCAGAGAACCAAGTTGAGAACTCTCTTCTTAACAGTGTAACCAGAATAAGTGACGGTGTCATTGACTTTAGTTTATTTTTGCACAAATAAAAAACTTCCGAAATCTGTTAGATTTTGGAAGTTTTTAAGACTGTATTTCTTTTTTACTCGTTAGATAAAGCGATCTCCTGCAATTTATCATAATCTATGATCAGAATTTTCTCTCTCTTGAGTTCAATGAGATTGTCTTCTACAAAGGCACGGAAAGCGCGGTTGATCACTACGGGGACTGTCCCAATTCGAGCGGCAATTGCGGCTTGGGTAGCCCATTTTTTGCGGTGAATCGTATTGCCATCAGCTTCATCTATCAAGAAGCGTGCCAGACGACTTTCAACAGAGCGGAGAGATAAATCAGTCACCAAATTCATAGCGTATAAAACACGATGAGCAAGGTTTTCGATAATTGATTTTGCTAGACAAGGATGTTTATCTACTAGATTGAGTAATTCTTTCCGTTGAACAATGAGCACTTTTGATGGTTCCAAGGCTTCCACAGAAACTATATTCACCCCTCCCGTTAGAACACCAACTTCATTAAATGCCTCACCCGGCCCGACAAATCGTATAACTTGTTCTCTGCCGGATGCAGATATTTTCACCGCTCGCAGCCACCCACTTTTAACAATATATAACCCAATACATGGCTCACCTTCCATAAAAGTGTATTGGCCAGTTTCATATTTTTTTTGAATTGTAGCTACAGAGATATGTTTCAGGGCAGCAGCATCTAGCTCTGAAAAATAAGAGATTTTAGATAATAAATTAATTACTTCTTCTCTACTCATTATTCTCTTCCTTTTTATATTGTGAGCTATGATAAATGCTTATACTCTAAGCGTCTTTGATATATAGCAATATACAGTTGGAATCAAAAAGGTTCGCTGCACAGCGCAGCGAACCTTTCTAAATCTATATAGGTACTGAGTATATACTACTCGCCCGTGATAAGTTTTTGTGTCTTTGGTAGGCAGAGGATAACAAGCAAAATAGTACTCATGATTGGGGCAGGCAGGAACATTGAAAAGCGATTGACTTCAAGCATGTTGTGGATACCCATTGGATAGCCGCCAATCATAGACATAGTTGCAGCGAAGATGCCAACGGGAATCGCCCATGATTTACCCTTGAGTGCTGCAAAAATAAAGATTGCCCAACCCGCAGCTCCCCACCAATTAACCTGCTGAAAGATCACAAACATCCCATTCCAGAAGGAATCTGCACCAGCAACAAATTCTGCTGGGAACTGATAAGTTGACTGAAATTTGGAAATCGGAGCTACGCCATCAATAAAGGTCAACACATAAGCCAACCCAGCTGTGAAAGTTAACCCAATTAATTTTTTATGTACGCCGCCAATAAAGAGCATTCCAAACCACATTACTGCCGCGAGCAGGAAGACCCAAATTGTGGGAACGGGCAATCCGCTATCCCCAGCAGGGATCATTGGGAAGAATCCAGCAAGCAGAAGAATCGTGGCAGCAATAGCTCCCCAGAACCACGCCCAATCTTGCTCCTTTAAGAAGCCCCATAAAACAGCAGCTGAGAGTGCCCCAGCAGCTGTGCCCAGCCAGCCTAATAACGCATAAACAAAACGGACTGTGTTGCTCTCTTCCCATTGCCCTGCACCGAAATGGGTATGGATGACTGTGTTATAAGTGCTGGCAATAAAGTACAGGGCTAATACCCCTGCCAACATCCCAACGATAGATAGAAGTGCGCCGAGTTTGTAATTGTTTTTCATATTCTTACTCTCCTTAAGATAAGTTATAGCTTTCAATGCTGTTGAAAATCAGCATGTTAATGTGAAGGATGACACAAATATAACACGACTAATTCTATAAAGATTTACCTTAAGGCAAATAAAAAAAGGAGATGTTGCTATTTGCAACATCTCCTTTTGCTTGTATATAGCGTAGCTTATTCTACTTCTTCGTCATAGAGTGCTGCTTTGAAAGCGGGCAACAGCAATAAGACGACCAATATGATGCCCTGCAAGCCAGCCATCCAATAAGTGGAGGTGAAGATCGAAGCAGCAGCAGTTTCTTTGGGAACCAGCGATGCAACGAGCGGGCGTGCATAATGAGCGGGGAATGCGCCGATGATCATCATTAGACCAGTCATCAGAGCCAAATACCAGCCTGATTCTTTGCGCTGGGAAAGTTTCCAGATAGCAAGTCCAGCCAAGACAACGACGAGGAACATGATCGGTCCTGTGCGGCGCAGTACGGAATTAGCAGGTTCTAAAAGTGCGTTGGCAGGGCTTTTCAGGATTACGCGCAAAGCGTGGGGGAAAAGCATGAAGCCTTGGGAGCCGAGCATCCCCAAAAGGGTGAATACCCAGAACATGGCATTTTTGGTTTTCTTATCATTTTCTTTCAGGAAAATGAATACCCAAAAAACAAGTAAGCTCAGGAAGAAAGTGATATAAGCAGGGGGGAACTTCTTGAGATTTTCCAACCAGCCCAAACCAATATAACCATTAACCATCGCGGGGATGGAG
>JABGOQ010000003.1 GCA_018645405.1 Anaerolineae bacterium
GTGCTTCTGCGGCAAGCCAAAGCAAACCATCAGAATCAGACAAGGCGTTTTCTTGTAGAAAAGCTTGATACTGTTGATAGAGTAGCAGCAATTGAGCGTCACGAGGGTTCTCTGCATGAGGCGCATTTGCTTCAAACTCTTCAGGAGATATTCCTTGGGCCTTCATTTCGCGCAACCAATTCAGCATTGCTTGGGTAAAACCTGGTTTATCCCAAACCGCGTCGAAGGAGGTCAATTTTCCTTGATTGTGCAAGTCTTGCAAGATATGGTGAACTAGACGGCGCGTTGCGGTTTCATCCAGCCATTGAACGCTAATCCCTGCTGCATCTAAAACATGTTGCCCCAAAGCATAGAACTGATACAAGTAAATCCCCATTGTATTTTCCAGTCGTTTCCGAACGATGTGCAGAGAATCTGCCGTGGGCATTAGGATCTGAACTGGGTAAAGCGCATTATCTTTCCGCGCTTCGGATATTTGTGTAACAGCATGTTTTATCGCTGTTACGGTATTGGGAACCAACAAGATTTTAGCTAACATAAGAACCCCATTATGTGCTTACGTAAGAAATTCGATCTGGAATTCCACATCTTCTATCTTTTATCCATTACCATTCGGAAAGGTAAGGCGGTTTTTCACAAGCCTGTAGCTTGCGTGAAGTTCAAGTGCAAAATTAAAAAAAGTTGTGAATGAACTGAAGCTGTAAATATAATCTCTAGCATCCTGATCGTCTAAATTCACAAGTTCATGAGCGTGCATGATCATATTTCTCAATTCACTAAGATCAATGAGCTTTGCGATTTTTTTGTGGTTGACAAGCGCAATTAGATCCCCAAAGTAAAAATACTCAAAAAGAGATCTTTTTTTCTTTTCAATCTTCTCTCCATATTCTTGTATTCTTCCGGCATAGCGGTTTTTGGTCTGTTGTTCTTTGCATTTATTTATTTTATATTTAAAATATGTGATCATGTCCTCATCGCCACAACCGTGCTTTTCAAGCAGTCGTCGAAGGGCTTTTTCATATTCAAAAAACAACTCATATAAATAAATACTGACAATCGCCTTTCCATAGTCTGCGAAATGGACTACGCCAGTCAACTCTTCATTATCTGTTACCAGTAACAATGGATGTTTTCGAAAGCTCATAAGCATTATGGGATTAAAGATATTCATCGTTACAGAGATTGTGCGATCTTCTTCAATGTTATTTGCCTCAAAAGTCTGTGTTTTGTCATCGCGCTTGTAAATCGTTTTTAGATCATCCAAAGCCGGCAGGCTATCTATATCTCGGTCTTTGCAAAACACATAGCAGTCCTTCTTTAAGTCCGGGTCGTAATAAAGAACATCACGTGTTTGAACATCAGCTATAGTCAACTGTTTTCTATTCATTGTTGTCTCTATTCTCATTTAGCAAATCCTGAAGATCCAATCTCATTAATGCCGCCACCCTTTTGCTTGGCATCTCATCAATCGCCATCAATAGCTTCAAGGCGAGTTCATGCCAATCCTTATCGGTGTTGGGGCAAGAAAAGACATCATACAAGTCTGCCATTTTGTTTTTTGCTTCGATGAAATTTGAAGGGCCATATACTCCCCTTGTTACATCACAAGCTGAACCACAAACCTGACAACTCTTTTCCTTCACTGTATCAGGCGTTTCGTAGAAAACCTCATAATTTAGTCGCATTCAAGCTCCTGCTCTAAGATGCTTTTCAATACCATGCCCTACGCATAAAAATGCTTATCTCTAGACCAATACACAACATTATAAACCAATCTATACTCTCAACTTGGCTCATAATTCCTTTAACTGATGAAAATCTCTTTTTTCGAAAACCATTCTCGGCTCAAGCTTGGTCGGTTTCCCACCCTTTTAGCCCT
>JABGOQ010000143.1 GCA_018645405.1 Anaerolineae bacterium
ATTAGTGGACGGCATGCTCCGGAATCAGTGGACGACATGCTCCGGATTTTGCACGTAGACCTTATCTCATCACAAGTCTTATTTAAGAACAAGCTAGTCTTTTCTCTTGATGATTTTGAAAAAAATGGCGTAGAAAGGAATATAGATCCCTTTTTTCAAGAATTAGTCAAACAAGCCGAAATGCAAACTGGAAGAACGAGAATATTAAACGCAAATAACCTTGTTAAAAATGGGTTCTTCCATTTCTTTATTGGCCCTACAGAATTATTCGAACAGGTTCCCCCAAGAAGCATAATTTCTGGCTGCGCAACAGAAATTAAAACAAAAAGACGTCCTGTTCTCTACAGAATAGAGAACGTTCTTCTCCCATAAAAATCAAAGAGCCGATGTTTTGAAAACATCGGCTCTTTTTATTCTTACTCTACGATCTCAACTTTATCTGGTGTATTCGGCACAGAGCATAAAAACTCAAAAGGCTCGTCACCAACTGTTTCGTAGAAATGCTGCAATCCTGCGGGGATAAAAAGTACATCATTTTTTTCTACTTCATAAATTTCATCCCCAAGGCCAACACGAGCACGCCCTCCCAAAACAAGTTGCTCATGCTCAACGGTATTTGTGTGCATGGGCATGGATCCGCCCGGCTGCATAATAATACGGCGCATAGCGAAATTGGGGGCTTCTTCAGGTGAAATGAGAACTTGAATGGTTGTATCTTTTCCAGCTTTGATTTCGGTTGCTTCTACATCTGAAAACTTTTTTACGGGCATAATAATCTCCTTAAGTTGAAACGTAAAAAAATTACGTTTCACATCTTCACGCTTTACTCACGCTCCCCTTTTTCACTTTCCAAACTGTTGCTTGCTCGGTAAATTCTTCTGTGAAGAGTTGCAAATCGGTTGTGGTCAGCAAACTCTGCTCGCTTTTGTCTAGATAGCTCAGCAAATCACGCCTGCGCTGAGGGTCAAGCTCTGCCATGACTTCGTCGAGCAGGATCAGGGGCCATTCGCCAGAACGATTTTTCATCCAATCCACTTCGGCGAGTTTGAGCGAAAGCAGAGCTGTGCGCATTTGGCCGCGTGAACCATAATCGCCCAAGTCGATGCTGTTTGCGAGAAAACGGAGTTCGTCACGGTGGGGGCCAATTGTCGTGATTCCGCGCGCAATCTCTTCGGCACGTAAGGCTGTCAAACGCTCGGCAAAGCTTTCTTTGATGGTAGCAAGTTCGAGATGAGAGCGATCTGTTTCTGTATCCATTTTTAGGGCATATTGATTTTCTGGATTTGGGAGCGGATCGTACGCAGGGCGATAATCCAATCTTAATACTTCTGCCCCATGCGTCAGTTCGTGGTGAACGCGGGCTGCCAGTGTTTCCAGTTCGGTTATGGCTTGAATCCGCCAAAGGATCAGCCGTGCGCCCCGATCTGTTACCGTTTCATCCCAAAACGCGAGCTGGTCTGGGTCACCGCCGCGCTCGCCAAGTTGCTTGAGCAAAGCATTGCGCTGCGTGATGGCTTGCGCATATTCGCTGAGCGTGTGAGCGTAGGCGGGGATAATTTGAGCAAGGGTCTGATTGAGATAGCGACGACGTTCGCGGGGGCTACCTTCGATGATCTGGGACATTTGCGGGACAAAAAGCACCGCATTAAGATGACCGAGAGCCTCGCTTGTTTGACGCTTGACTCCGTCTAGCAAAATCTCTTTGCGAAGACGCTTTCCGTTAACGCCGACTGGCTCAAGAATCAACCGCGCTTCAAGACGATGGCTGGAACCTTTGCTTTTAAAATCCGCAACAATACGCCCGACGGTTAACTCTTTGCTCCGCGCGGCAATGAAATTAACAAGTTGCCGATCTGTATGCGTTTGAAAAGATGTGAACGCCGCCATGAAGTAGATTGCTTCGAGGATGCTGGTTTTGCCTTGAGCGTTGCTTCCTACTAACAAAAGAGACCGCTTTGGGATATCAATATCCAAGCGGGCAAAGTTACGGAAGTTGGTGAGGGAAAGGTGAGTTAAGTGCATGGCAAGGGTTGTAAAAATGGCAAGTCCCCTCTCCTTTTGGGAGAGGGCTAGGGTGAGAATTAGACGTTATCTACATAATCTTCTTCAGGCTGCCAGAGGCTTTCTGCGAGATCAGTAAAGAGGACGCCTGTCAGGTGATCGATCTCATGCTGGAAGATACGTGCGACCCAGCCACTGAGTTTATATTTGACTTTTTGCCCGTTGCGATTCTGGCCTTTGACGACGATGGAAAGAGATCGTTCTACGTCCCCAACAACACCTGGGACTGAAAGACAGCCCTCTACACCCATCAGTTTCTCGTTGGACATACGTGTGATTTCTGGATTGACGACTGTATATAGCTTTTTGGGAGCTTCTTCATCTTCTTCGTCGCCGAATTCGATCACGACGATTTGCTCGAGAATGCCAATTTGCGGGGCAGCAAGCCCAACGCCAGGAGCGTTTCGCATGGTCTCGACCATATCGTCAATTAATGTTTTGAGATTTTTGTCAAAATTTGTTACTATATGTGTATTGCGCCGCAAAACTTCGTTTGGCACCGTGATTATTTTTCTTAGAGTCATTTATTTACCTTTAAATTTTTCTTCAACAAGGGAATTTTACCCGATTTTAGAAAGAAGGTCTGAGATAGCTTGAAGAGTTTAATGATATACTTTTGAAAACTCATTTATAACATCGAAAAAGAGGTCAGGCATGAAAGTAACCGTCCTTCAAGAAAACTTAGCACGTGGTTTGGGGATTGTTTCCCGCGCCGTTTCTCCACGCAGCACGCTCCCTGTATTGGCAAATATTTTAATCGCCACGGATGAGGGACGTTTGCGACTCTCAGCAACTAATTTAGAGTTGGGTATCACGGCCTGGATTTCAGCAAAAGTCGAGGAAGAGGGTGCAACAACCATCCCATCACGTACATTTTCTGATTTGGTAAATACCCTGCCTAGCGACCAAGTTTTATTAAATCTTGACCGCGAAACTCAAACCGTAAATGTTCGCAGCGGGGCATCAACAAATGATATTAAAGGCATTGACGCAGAAGAATTTCCTCCTCTAACCACCCCTGACCTGGAGGGTGCTATCCAACTGAATGTCGTTGATTTTAAAGAAATGATTCAACAAGTAGCTTTTGCTGCTTCTTCAGATGAGGCTCGCCCCGTTTTGATGGGCGTTTTATTAACTGTAATAGGCGACCAAATCATCATGGCCTCGGCAGATGGCTTCCGTTTATCCGTACGCAAAGCGACTCTTTCTGCTCCAGTTGACGAGCCGATTAATGCAATTGTCCCTGCGCGTGCATTGAGCGAATTAGCCCGTATTTCAGGGGACGGCACCGAGACAATCTCGATGGTCGTACCTACAGGACGCGGGCAAGTTATTTTCCGTGTGAAAGATGCTGAGTTGGTTTCGCAGTTGATTGAAGGCACTTTCCCTGACTATGAGCAAATTATCCCACGTTCGCATAAATCACGGACTTTGGTTTCGACTGCAGCATTATTGAAAGCATGCAAGCAAGCCGAAATTTTTGCGCGAGAAGGGACAAATGTCGCTCGTCTGGAAATTAAAGCAACTGAGAATGATATGGAGCCAAGTGAAGTAGAAATTTCTGCTCAATCTGAAGAAACTGGTTCCAACGAAACGATTGTCGAGGCAACGGTAGACGGGATTGGCTTATTGATCGCGTTTAATGTTAAATTCCTGCGTGAGGTTTTGGAAATCATAAATACACCCAATGTAGCAATCGAAACCTCTGCTTCAAACGCCCCGGGAGTAATTCGCCCCGTCGGGGATGATGATTTTACTCACGTCATTATGCCAATGCACTTGGGGTAAAAATCAACTTGTACTTCAAAGATAAAAAGCAAAGTGTCAGGGCAGTCTTCCTCCCTGACACTTTTTATATCCAAACGGTAATTTTATGACTTTAGCAGCTCCTTCATCTGAACGTATTCTGAATATTTATTTAACGCTTAATAGATACCCCGTTTTGAGTAGCCGAATCCGTGCCCGTATGCGCAAGGTACTCTTTGAGCGCGATATTATCAGCCGAGAAGCTTTTAATTCTGAGGCAAAAAAGAAAGCCGTTCGCTCCCAAACACGCGAGGGGTTACGAAATCCCCTCTCCGAAGAAACATCAGAAACCTGGGAATTACGCTTATCACGTGTGCGCGATTCTCTGACTGATTTTTATTTCTCCTACCACTTCCCGCATGAATATCTTGAAGAGATTATCATCACAATTCTCTCCGAACGCAGTACTGCGATTCCGGATCTTACTTCCTTTAGCCCCAACCTTGCTCCACAAGATGTGATTATCGCCAAAGCCTCCTCCATTGAAAACTTATCTCCCGAAGAGCGCCGCCCGCTGGAGGCACTTCTCAAAGACACAAAAGTTGCGTTAATCCGCAGATTAATTAGTGACCAACTCGCTTATATCAAAATTGCCAAGCAGTGGTTCAAAATGTCTGATCTGAAAAAGATTCGTGACAGAAAAATAGGACAAGGGAAAATCGGTGGAAAAGCAGCTGGAATGCTCCTCGCCGCACGCATCCTTGCGGAAGTTGCGCCAGATGAGATCAAAGAACATATTCGTACCCCAGACTCATATTACCTTGGCTCAAGCGTGATGTATGATCTGATGGAAAACAATGCATTAATGAAATGGGCAGATCAAAAATATGAGCCGGAAGATGTAATCAGAGCCGACTACCCAGCCTTGGAAAAAGATTTTCGCGCTGCTAAATTCCCGGATGAGATTATTGAACGATTACGTGAAATAATCGAGACCGCTGGAAGCCAACCGATGATCGTGCGTTCATCGAGCTTGCTCGAAGATAATTTTGGAAACTCCTTTGCAGGGAAATACGAAAGTTATTTTTGTCCAAACCAAGGAAATACAGAAGAAAACCTTGCCTATCTTACCGATGCAATCGCTCGTGTCTACGCCAGCGCACTAAGAGCAGATCCAATCATTTACAGACGCCAAGCTGGTCTGATTGATTATGATGAACGCATCGCTATTTTGATCCAATTTGTTGAGGGAGAAAAGCTTGGTGACTATTTCTTACCACATGGCGCAGGTGTCGCTTTTAGCCGCAACCTTTATCGCTGGTCATCCGACATTCATCAAGAAGATGGTTTCCTGCGTCTCGTTTGGGGCTTGGGGACGCGTGCTGTTGATCAAACAGGGAATGACTATCCCCGCCTTGTAGCCTTAAGCCGCCCTCTTCTTCGCCCAACAGATAATCTCAAAGCCATTCAGCGTTATTCACAACAATACGTTGATGTGATTGACCTTAAAGCCAACAAGCTCAACACCCTGCCCATCACTCAAGTAATTAATTCTCATTACGCACCACTTCGCTACATCGCCCAAAATATCGAAGATGGCTACCTTTCTTCATTGCGCACCAATATCTTCAACCAAGATAAACTCGTCATCACCTTTGACGAACTTCTCCGCCGCACGCGTTTTGCAGAACAAATGAAAATTGCGCTCAAGCTACTTGAAGAACATTATCATGCCCCCGTTGATACAGAGTTTTCAATAAAAATTCTTGATCCCAGAGCAGTACAGCCCAAAGTAGAAATCACCATCCTCCAATGTCGTCCGCAGAGTCATATAAAAGAAAGCGGTGATATCCACTTACCAACCAGGATCGCCCACAAAAGAATTATCTTTTCTTCAAAGAGGATGGTGCCACGCGGCTCTGTTACCCAAATACGCTACGTACTCTTCGTTCCGCCTGAGGGATATTTTAGCATTGAATCTCAAACAGAGCGGAATAAATTGGAAAGGGCGATTGGTCGCCTTAATGCAGCTTTGGATGAGAAGGTGTTCATTGCCGTGGGCCCTGGACGCTGGGGAACATCAAATCCGGATTTGGGCGTACACATCGGCTACGGAGACATCTATAACACCCGAGCTTTAATCGAACTATCTGGCGAGGGGGTTGGTACCGCACCCGAACCCTCTTTTGGCACCCATTTCTTTCAAGATCTCATGGAAGCACAAATCTATCCCCTTGCGATATACCTCGATGATGAAGATGCAATCTTCAATCGAAAATTCTTCTACAAAACCCCCAATAGCCTTCAAGACTGGATCACAGCCGACGAAAAATTGCTCAACTGTCTAAGACTGATCGCTGTTAAAGACTTTCGCCCAAACTATCACCTAAACCTCGTTATGGATGACGAACAAGGACGCGCCGTAGCTTATTTAGAGAAAGATAATTAACGAGTATTACCAATCTGATAAACAGCGAATCTGTGAGCTTTTTAGTCTGCCAAATATAGGGGGCAATACATCTGAAAATTTTCTACAGCTTTTTCCTGATCGGTAATGAAATTTTAAACGTCGCCCCCAACCCTTCACCATCACTCTCTGCCCACAGTTTTCCCCCCTGAGATTCAACCAAGCCTTGCGCAATAGTTAACCCAATCCCCATGCCTCCATAACGACGAATATTTGGCGCTTCAACTTGATAGAATTTCTCAAAAATATTCTCTAGCTGATCTTTGGGAATCCCAATTCCGCTATCTTTAATCCAGCAAAGAATCCGATTCTCTTCTCTTTTTACACCAAGAATTATCTTTGCATTTTCAGGAGAGAAACGCACTGCGTTATGAAGGAGATTGACTATTGCTGCGCTGAGCTTCTTCACATCGACCATGATCTCAAGCGGCTCTTCTTGAAATTTATAAAGAACCTTTTGCCCTTTCGCCTGCGCCAGCTCTTTTATCTCCTCAGTAGCTTTTCCTAAAACATCTTGAAGAATTGCCTTTCTGGCAATAATTAATGATGTCTTTGTTTCAAGCATCGTCAAGTTGTTCATATCTTCAAGTAAGGTACGCATTTGTAACGCCGCATTCAAAACTTGTTCTGCATGATTAGATGCCTCACTATCTGATTCTTCACGCAAAAACGTAGAATAGCCAATAATGATGCCTAAGGGTGTACGCAGTTCATGCGACGCAAGAGCCAAGAAATTACTTTTTAGCTTATCTGCTTTACTCACATCTTCGTAGGCTTGTTGGAGAGCCTGAACTAATTGTGCATTGTGAATAGCTACAGCAGCATGAGAAGCAAGAACGGTCAGAATATTTTTATCCGCTTCAATAAATGGACCTTTTCTTTTATTCAGAGATTCTAAAACCCCGATGGTTTTATCTCGAATGCGTAAAGGAACCCCTAAAAGAGATCGAGTCTGAAACCCAACATGTTCTGAGGCTTCCAGATTATGCCGAGGGTCATTTTCAATTTGATTCAAGATAAGAGGTTGTCTGGTACTGAAAATCGTTCCTGCCAAACTATCGTTGATAGGGACGGGAATCTCTGCCAATTTTTTCGCGTTTTCCCCTGTCGCTGCGGCAAAAAAAAGGTTCTGTGTTTTTTCATCATACAAAAGAATTGATGCTGCTTCACAACCCAAAACATCCGCAGCTGTCTGGATAATTAGCTTCAGCAATTCATCCAAATTGAGCGTTGAATTGAGAGTCGCGCTAAGCTCAACCAAACGCCGCAAGCGGGTAATCGTTTCTCTAAGATTTTGACTAGATTCAAGAGGGCCGGTTCCAAGCATGTTGGATAGTTTAGTCAAAAACCCAAAGAATCACAATCCCCAATTCAGCACAGAACAAATGTTCTTTTTGGTTTTTTGGGATTTTTCGAATACATGCAAAAAAAGAGAGAGGAGATGCCTCTCTCTTGATTTGGGCTTGCTGCCCTTTATTCAACATCTTCTGGCGTAGATGTTTTTGCATTAACCGGAACTCGTTTCGTAGCGATAAGCCATATAACGAAAACGGCTAAAACCACCCAACCTGAAACACTGGCGAGCGTCCCGCCGAGAGCCAAATCAAAATCAGGGATAAGAAAAAGAACGGGCAAACTCGCGACCGCATTAACTGAACCATGAGCAAGGGCTGGTGTCCAAGGGCTTTGGGTATTGAGATATAGCCAACTAAAAATAATGCCCAAAAGCGTGGTGAAGATGACCATCATAAAAATGCCTAAAACAGGATGCTCAGGATAGTTCAATCCTTGTGCTATCGCAAGGGCATGCCAGAATCCCCAAATGACAGAGCTGATAATGATTGCCTTCCATTCTCCTAAATGCAGAAGTTTGGGCAGAAGAAATCCGCGCCAGCCTAATTCTTCGCCCATTGCAAAAAGCATGTTGATGAGGGGAGCAACGGTGAATGCAGCAGCAACTTGCGCAACAACCAGAAGTGCAGGGCTGAGTCCAGCATCAGGTGGAAGCGCAGCGAGGGAGTCGTTTATCAGCGTCAGGTTAGGATCAAATTGTCCGAAACCGAGGAGAAGAGTCACCAAGCCGGTTGCCACCGACAAGATAGGGAAAAGCAACCAAGCCCAAAACAGGTAGCGTTTCGCTCCCAATCGTCCCAGATTAAGATCGCTAAACTTTCCACCAGATGCTAAAATCGAAACGATTGCACCAATCCCAGGTCCCCACATGGCGAGAGAAAATGAAACCGTGGTGATAATTTGATGGGTTTGCGCATCCAGATTTCTAAATGCAAGCGGAACGAGAAATAAAACCCAAGAGATGGTAAAGGTGACAAGGAGAAAAGTGATAAGGGATTTACGGTTTTTCATGAGTTCTCCTTTTGATATAGAAGATACGAATAAATGAAGAGCCAGAGCGTTGTGCCCAAAATAGGGATGAGCGTAAACCAAACCGCGTTGTCACCAAAAAAGACGCCGAGCATAGCGAGGATGCCTGAGGCAATAAAAAGCTTTCCTGCAAGCTGATGTGTTTTGTCCCAAACGGTATCGCTCGAGAGCGTCCACGGGGTGCGGATACCGATGAACCAATTGCGCTTTGCTTTGCCGAGCATATAGCCGATGAAGATAAAAAGGAAACCAATGGCAGGGAGAATGGCTGATGTCATATTGAAAGTGAAGCCGAGATTCCAGAAGATTGTTAGGCTCCAAACATAACCCAAAAAGACAAGCATAAGCAATATAAAGAGGTTAAAGATATTCCTGAATTCGGCGATATTTTCTTTCAGCGGATCAAGGTGTGGAATTAGAAGAAAGAGTGCTAACAAGAAAATGGAAATAATAGGCATTAGAAAAACACCCCAGAACTTGCTTGTATAACCGTCTACATCCCCTTTTTCACTCCAGTGCGAGGCGACCTGGTCGGGCATCTTATCGTAGACAAGTGCGCCAAAAAGGATAGCGAATGCGATTATGATTATCGCGATGATGGTGGTTAGTTTTGTGTTCATTGAGAACTCCTTGAGCTTTTATGTTTCATGTGAAACATAAAAGCTGTTTATATTTCTTTTTATAACAAGATAAACCTTGCTCTACTGTGTAGGTGTTTCATGTGAAACACTAAGTTTTACTTTTTGTTTTCTGTTCTCTCTTCATCACTCTTCCAAACCCAATAAGAATAACCAAAGAGAAGAATAACTGAGGAGAGAGTCCCTGCAAAAAGTAGACCGAAAGTTAATTCTCCATTCCTCCAAAGCCCACTTAGAAAGACAAGTAGCCCGGTGATAAAAAAGAGCCATCCACCGAGTCGATGTGTTTTGTTCCAAGAGATTTCACTGGAGAGTGTCCATGCGGTGCGGATACCGAACATAAAGTTACTACGCACCTTTCCTAAATAATTGCCAATAGCCATAAAGAGTATCCCCAACAAAAAAGCCATCGCCGCAGACATGTTTATAGCGTAGCCCAACACAGAAAGAATTGTAATTAGGTGCAAGATTGCCATAAACAGAACCACACCTCCCCAGACAATTTCATAGGCTTTTTGGGATTGTTGTAGATTCTTTAGGCGTGGGTCTATTCGAGGCAAGAAAGCCAGCAGAATGGATAAGAAAAACACCGTTGCGGGACCCATTAGTAGACCGATTGTTTTACCTCTGTAACCATCTACTTCTCCTTTTGCGTTCCAGTGAACAGGAATTTGAGCGTCGTTTGGGACTTTGTCCCATGCCCAAATGGTGAGCGCAATAGCGAAAAGAAAAATCACGCCACTGAATATCAATATGTTTTTATAGTCGCTTTTATACTTCATCGCTTTTACCTTTTGGTTCAATTTCAAAAATCTGCATCATGCCCCATATCGCTTCTTCCAAGACGCTGACATTGAGGCGGTAGATAATAAAATTTCCTTCGCGTGTACCTTGGATTAAATCCGCTTCTTGCAAGACAGAAAAGTGCCGCGAAAGGGTTGGTTTTGTAGAATCAAAATGCTCGGCTACTTCACCTGCATTCATATCCTTTTTGCGCAGAAGTTGCAAAATCTTTCTGCGCGTTGGATCAGATAATGCTTTATATACTTTTGTAGCCATATTGCTCCTTTGCATTCATTTAGCCGTTTAGCTAAACAGCTAAATGAAATATACATCTAATCTATTTTTTTGTCAATGAACTACCCCGCCCGCTCACAGCGGGATATTGAGACCACGAAAAGAATAAAAGCAAAATAGAGCTGGGGGGTTCCGAAGCAATAATGGTAAAATTAAATACGGGGTTTTTTGCTGTATATAGTAGCTCTGCCAGAGTGTTTTTATACAATGACCGTCTCGCATAACACCCCATCAGAGGGTGCTAAAAGTTAATAGATTTTATAACAACTATCGAGGAGACTATTTTGAACGAAAATTCTGAGCTTCCAGTAGAGTTTGATGGGGACTGTGCCTTTGCGTTGAGTGTTGGAAAGAGAGATGTCGAAGGGGACAAAAACACCTATTTGATTCGGGATGGGGAGAAATACTTATTTTCAAATTCGGTTGCAAAATTTCTGTGGCGGATTATCCTCGGTCAAAAGAAAAAATCAGAAACCAATTGGGAAATGAAGTAAAAACTAGAATTCTCATAATCAAAAGGCCATCCTTTTCAGGATGGCCTTTTGATATTCATTTCATTTTGATTATGACGCTGGTGTTTCAACCGCCTCTTGTTCAGGGGCTGCTTCTACGTTGAGCGCAGCAGCATCATCGGCTGTTTCGGGCATCCCTGCCTCAACCCAGCGGATGAAAATATCGATGTACTCATCTTTGATTGGCTTGCCATTTGGCGGCATGACGTGGATGATTTCACCGTCAGAGCCTGTTAGTTCGGTTCCTTGGATGGTCTGGAGCAAGATGCTATTCAAATCTCCAGCGACGATATTTGGCGCATTGATTCCGCCTTTCAGAATACTGTCATAGGTATCCATCAGATACTCATTATTCTCTTTCCCTTCAC
>JABGOQ010000144.1 GCA_018645405.1 Anaerolineae bacterium
TGCTCCTGTTTCGCTTTGTTCCTATCGCTGACGATAAACTGTCAGGTGACTAGATCAAGATCAAGCATTAAGATAGAGAGGGGGTGTTGGTAGCGCCTTGAGCGATAAAATTCTTCGTAAGCCAACTCAAAAAAATGACGGCGCGTATAGAGACCAGTTAGTCCGTCAGTGAGAGCAAGGCGCTGTAAATCGTTAAAAAGCAGCGCATTTTCTAGTGCCGCCGCAACCTGACTAGAGAAAATGGATAAGGTTGGTAAATCTGTTTCCCGTAAATCTTTTCCCCAGAGCCAGAGAAACCCGAGTGTTTTTTCCTGATAGATCAAAGGAAAATGCCCGATCAAAGAGTCTTCTGAAAACTCACTCGAAGGCATAATTCTTTTAATTGTTTCTTCTGAAAAATCAGGGAGAAGTGCAGCAATGGCTATTTTATAATCATCTAGAAGTATGGGGCGTAGATTATCAGCTAAATTAAGTTCGGCAGGCAAATCTTCTACAGAAAAGTGAAAATTCGCCATATCTGCTTTTTTTGATAGGCGTTCAATTTTTTCGATAATTTTGGGATCCAGAGATGTGTAGCGGATGACCAACTCTTGAGAGCCGGGGATAAAGAGAGCGACCAAAGCCTTTAGGCCAATTTTCTCTAACTCAGCCCCCATTAGATTCATCACATCACTTGATTTGGATGAAATCTCTGCTTGCGCGGCAACTTGTGTTAGGGCGTGGATCAATTGATTGGAACGGGCAATCTTTCTTTTGTATTGGCGTTCTACACGCCCCAAATAACCGACAAAAATAGAAAGCCCAAAAAGGGAGAGCATTCCCACCAAGCCCTTATCCAAGAAAATAAGCCAGGGGCTTGAGTAGCCGTTGATATAAAGTAAGGCAATACAAATAGAAAGCGAAAGAAATGATGTTAGTAACCCACCTGAAATGCCAAAATACCAACTCCCAACGAGTGCTGGAAATATGGCTAAGGAAACAACCCCTGCACCATACGTTTTTCCAAAATAAAAAAACGCTACTAAATATATTCCTATGGTGATGGCAAGATAGAGTTGCCCTCTCTTTTTTGAGTGCATGGGGAAATATGTATCCATTTTATTTCTTGTTGTTTAGCAAAATTTTAGCAATTCCTAAAACTCAACATTATTCACATTCATAATATATTGCCACCAATTATTATGAATTCCGTTCAACCGCCCAGCAACATGGGGAATGCGTTTTTGCCACCATTGGTGATGCAAACGAATATCTCCATTGCCCCATTCATCTGCATTGACTTGGCGGGTTGCACCGCGAAAATAGGGGAAGTTTAGCCAATCGTCGCATTTGCTGGGAACAAGGCGGGGATTTCCCCAATCGTAATCTCTTTCGCTATTTGGTGCGAAGTGGATGTTGCCCACTTCTGCTTGGCCTGGATTCTTTTTGTCGTAGCGTGTATAACGCTCCCAAAGATTGGTCTCACCGCGTTTCTTGGCAAAGGTTTTTTCCATAACCGATTCGAGCCGATGCCCAAAAGATTCGAGCATTTCACCAACGCCGCGTTCATAAGAAAATCCCATGATTACAAATCGACGGGCGATATGAGATGTTTGAGCGAGCGGAGCGGCATTGCACCAAAAGGCATTTTTGCCTGCCATAACTGATTCATGGAACCCGGCATAGGGAAATCCGAAAACCCAGACTTCATCAATCTCGTTATTTGAGATACGCTCGGCGATATTAAACTCGCGCAAGATGGCGTGGTAATCCACACCATGGGGCTGATGATGCGGGCTGACACCATGCAAGACATCAAGATAAAGTGAGGAAGAATAACGGAATCCATCTTCAAGGATGGGAAATTCGTCGACTTCGATGCGTTCAACAATTTCGTAGCGCGCCATGCCATGACTAGTCTGGAGAACATCGGCAGAGAATCCGGTTACCAGGTCATCGGGACGTTGCCAGCCAGATTGATCTGCAAGTTTTTCGCCTGTCGCTGCATCCATGGTGGGGTTGTAGATGATCAGGAGGACGCGGTTAACGGTAATTAGTGCGGGTTCATTCGGGTTATCCACAGGGGTAGCAGGTTTCGGGTTCGGGTGCGAATCGGGGGTGCTTTTCCCTATCCCAAAGAGTTTTTTAAGAAACTTAATTAGAAATGACATCAGTCCTCCTAAAATATTATTAAGGTTAAGGCGTATCCGCAGCCATATAGATTTTATCTCCCTGCGCGATGAAAAGGCTGTGCCCGGTATTTGTTGTCATTGTATCTAAAGTGCCGCTTGGGATGAAATCTTGAATGGGATGAAGTTGATTTTGGAGTTCAAAAGAACGTGGGCTAAAACGGAAAACAGCCTGTGATTTTGGGGCAAAAAGCAAGAGGGCAGAATCGGGCGGAGTGGAAAGTTCCATTTGTGTGAAGAGAACTTGCCCAAAGTTATTCCCGCCACCGGCAGCAGGGTGCGGATCGCTAAGTTGAGCGGGATTGGTGCAGCGTGTGGGGACGGTATCGAGCAGGCTGTAGGTGCAATTTGCCAGATGACCATCAGTAAAAAGCAAATAGAGTTCATTGCCTTTTATGCTCATATCTACAGCAGATTCTAAGCCTTGCGGGGCGTTTTCAAAAAAGGCGGTCGGGTAATTGATAAAGGTGGAAGCCTGACCACTGTAAACCCAAACTTCTCGGGAGGGCGCATCTAAAAGGTAGAGAACGTCTGCATCCAAGACAGCAGCGGTGATTTCTTTAAAACCGATGGGTGGCTGTTGGAGCGAGATCGCCTGTGAAACCTGATTGGCAGCACAATAAAGTAAATTTCCCTGATTATCTATGCCCAGTACAGAGCCAGCCATTGCGTTGGCCGCAGGTAAGGTGAGCAATTCTACGAGCGAGCCAACGGTCGCTTCACCATAGTCGCCGCCTCTGCAATTAAAGGTATCGTCGAATTGAAAACCGCTGTCTGTCAAAAAGGCACGCAATATTTCGCCTTTAGCAGAATCCAGAATAAAAAGTTCTTTATCATTTGCGGTCATTGCAGAAATCTCAATCCCGCGCGGCAATTCATTTACAGCGGGTTGATAAGCAAGCCGAATGACCCCAAGCAAATCATCAAGATGGCTTTGCGCCTCTTCACGCAGCGCGCGAGAGCTTGGCGTACTATCATGTTCTTCTGCCTGATTAAGTTTTGTGATCGTATCTTCCCAGGCAATTCTTTGAGCAACTGGGTCATCCTGCTCCATGGCACGGGTGCGTAAAGTTTCAGCTTCTGCAAAATAGGTTTCATATTGTATATCGCGCCCAAAGCGGAAGTAAACCACGCTTGCAATCGTAACCACCACCAAGGGGATAATGACCGCGATCAGCCCCATTACCCAGGTGGGCAAACGAACAGGCGTTTCTGAATCACTGGCAGGCAATAAGCGCGGCAGCATTTTTGTAAAAAGATCTTTTAGGCGATTATTCCCCTCGCGCGTTGCCTGCATTCCTTTGGCAATCGCACGGGCACCTTCGCGGGCAATCACTTCTCCGGCAGGGGGACCTGTGGGGATTTCTTCCTCTTCGATTTCGACTTCAAAGGCATCAACTTCCTCGCGCGCAGGAATTTCTTCTGGCATTTGACGCGGGATGGAAGCAAAAATATCGCTTTCTTCTGGATCAGGAATCGGCTCTGGCGCTTTACGCGGAATAGAATCAAAAACGGGACGCTCTTGTGGAGGCTTGCTCTCGTTATCTAAACGGGGTGCCGCGGCTGGGATATCCTCCGTCAAAGGTGGGGAAACTGGCTGTGGCTCAGGCTGATGACTATCTTGAATATTCGGCGTGATCTGTGGCTCTTCGGCGATTTTTTGAGAAACACTCTCGAGGGTTGGTTGATCTATGCGGGGAGGCTTAATAGTAGCTACATCTCCGCGACCCTCCTGAAACTCAACCAGCACGGCGTTATGATCTTCCATACTCTGGCGCATCAAAACGCTGCGCATCGTTTCCAGCGAAGCGGATTGATTATCGCGTTGTAGAATCTGTGTCCAACCAGAGGAAAGCTTGGGAGCGATCAGCAAACGTCCCCCAGAGCGCAACGCAAATTGGGAGAGATAGAAATTTGTTGATTGCCCCAATCCCAAACCGCGTCCCGCCATATCCGGGGCATAAATATCATCCCGTTCTTCATCAGAAATCCAATAAACGTGTGTAGGCCCTGCCTGTAAAAGATAAAATTGCTCACCACGAATGACCCCCAAAACAAGTTGTGCAAGAGAATAACGGCCCTGCCCGCTGGACGCCATATTGCGCTCCAACAGATCGCCATTTAGCGTGGTTGCAGCCGCGCGCAAAGCAGACGTGACCGAGCCGGGAGTTTGGTAAAACTCCTCTGCCGCACGGGATGTCATTTGAAGATAGTTGACGGTCGAAAATGGTGCGTTCCCGCTCAAGCTAAGGTGGACAATAAGACGATCTTGCCCACGACTGCGTGCCTTACGACGTGGTGGGGTTAACGCCAACAAGCCCGGCGGCGAGGGTAACTCGTTGCCGCGCAAGCGATATAAGGGGATGAGGGTAAGGTCGAAGGTTTTTGGCACGTCTATTTTCCAGTTATTTCTCTGTATTATACTGGTAAAATCGCGTTGGAAAATGTTTTTGTATATTCTCCACTTAACGCTTAAAATATCTTTTGTCATAAAATTAGCTCGGCGGGATAAATCCGACTCGATTCTAGCCCGACAGGGCTTCCATGAACTGAGTAAGTGGCTTTAGCCCCGCACGAGGAAGGTTAAAAAATGAACTATAGACTCATCAACACCCCCGAAGATTTTAAGAAGCTCTCCCCTGCCTGGAACGCCCTCCTCGAAGAGAGCATTGCCAACCTCCCTTTTTTGCGACATGAATATCTGCTTGCGTGGTGGGATTCTCTTGGGGGTGGCGAATGGGATTCGGGCGAACTTGCCATTATCACCGCGCATCGCGGCGAAGAGCTTGTTGGCATCGCGCCCCTCTTTTTGACGGAGCACGATGGCGTGCAAAAACTGCTCTTTTTGGGCAGCATCGAAATCTCCGATTTTCTGGATTTCATTGTTCGAGAAAATGACCTAGCCGAATTTATTCACGGCTTATTCGATTTCCTCGATTCGCACGCGACCTTGACTTGGGAATCGCTTGATTTACAAAATCTCATCGAAGGCTCTGCCTCCTTAACCATTCTCGAAGAAGAAGCCAAATCACGCGGCTGGGGCTTTGCACAAGAAAGGCTTCAACCCGCACCCTATGCCACATTACCTGGTGATTTTGATGAATATCTGGCGGGCATCAAAAAGAAACAACGTCATGAGATCCGCCGCAAAATGAGACGCTCCGCAGGGGATGAGCGTGAAGTAAATTGGTATATCGTCGAAGATAAATCCACGCTGGATGACGAAATCGAAGCCTGTTGTCAACTGATGGCACAAGACCCCGCAAAACAAGCCTTCCTGACGCAAATAATGAAATCGCAAATGAAAGCGACCATCCACGCCGCCTTCGACGCGGGTTGGCTCCAACTCGCCTTCCTCGAAGTGGACGGCGAAAAAGCAGCGGGCTATCTCAACTTTGATTATGGAAATCGAATCTGGGTCTATAACTCAGGGATGGATTTGAAATTCCGAGATTTATCTGTGGGTTGGGTTTTGCTCGGGCATTTGATCCAATGGGCAAATGAAAACGGGCGCGCAGAATTTGACTTCATGCGTGGCGACGAGCGTTATAAATACAAATTTGGGGGCGTGGATCGGTTTGTTATGAGAGCAAAAATAGTACGCTAATCAACACTGCCTTATTCTCTCCCCTAAATTCTGTGCTCAGAATTTGGGGGATGCGAAGCAGTTTCTCTTCCAGATGCCCGATAGGGCAGAGGGGGCTCTTACCGCCCTTTCTCCGCCAATTCAGATAAAGTCACTACCCTATAACCCCGCTCTTCCAGTTTTGGCAGAATGATCTCCAAGGCTTTTGTCGTGCGCCCACCACGTCTGTTATAGTCATGCAAAACGATGACCGAGCCGGGCTTTACATTGCTTAAAACATAATAGGCTGAAAACCAATAAATACTGATTTGGGGGTCATAAGGATAAACATTGCCCAAGGCACATTGGTAATCGTGTTTTTTCATCGTGGCGAGCATTTCTTCGTTATACCAGCCTGAGCCAGGGCGCACCCACCTTATATCATCAACGAATTGCGTTAAAACTTCATCTGCCTCTAATAACTCTTTCTCAAATCCCCCATTCTTCAATGCTATGCTTGGCTCATCCGAGGTGAGATGATTGCCCAACTCATGTCCCTCGTCAAGCATCCGTTCTACAAAGGCTTCATTTCCTGGAATATGATCGGTTATCAAGAAGAAAGTAGCATGGGCATCATATTCTTCAAGGATATTTAAGATTCTCGGCGAACCACAGGCATCAGGACCATCATCAATGGTTAGGGCAACAATTTTCTCATCCGTTTCTACAGAATATAAAACATCAGGAGACTGTTTGCGCAAATGAGCAATCAGCCACTCTGGCTTTAGCCAAAGTGCAGCCCCAAAGGTAACGAAAGCCGTTATCCCCGTTGTTAACGCAGCTCGCAAGAAAAAAACTTTATCCATTTTTGTAGACTTTAGACCTTAGCCATCAGACATCAGCATCCAATTTTTCAGGGCTAATGTCTGAGGTCTTAGGTCTGATATCTATTCCTCCACCAACATCCGTCTTAAAACTTTGCCCACAAAAGATTTTGGCAAAGTCTCTCTAAATTCGATTTCCCAGGGGACGGCATATTCATCAAGACGTTTGCGGCATAAATCCAGCAATTCTTCTTCAGAAAGCGTTGTCCCCGGGCGCGGCACGACATAGGCTTTCACTTTCTTGCCCAGCCAGCCCTTGCGCGTCACCCCAACGACCGCGACTTCCAAAACTTTGGCGTTTTCATAGAGGACTTCCTCCACATCACGCGGATAAACGCTAAACTCGCCAGACATAATCGTATCACGTTTACGGCTGATGATTTTGAAGAATCCGTCCGCATCCATTACGGCAACATCGCCCGTGTAGAGCCAACCATCTTTAGAGAAGGATATATTGGGATCGCTCTTGCCCTCGGCTTGCCAATACCCCTTCATCACCTGAGGCCCTTTGACAAGTAGCTCGCCAATCTGCCCCGGAGGGAGGTCTTTGCCCTTCAACAGATCAACAATTTTGGCATCTGTATTCGGAAGCGGAATACCGATAGAGCCAGTTTTCGCATCTCCCCGCAAAGAATTTGCGTGTGTGACGGGAGATGTTTCGGTTAAACCATAGCCCTCAACAAGCAGCCCGCGTGTTAATTTCTGGAAAGCTTCCTGCACTTCAACGGGTAGGGGAGCCGCGCCGCTGATACAGGCTTTGATCGAATTCAACCCATACTCACGAACATTCGGGGCGTGATTAATCGCCGCATAAATAGAAGGCACACCCGGGAAAATGCTGGGCTTATATTCTTTGATATGGTCAAGCACCTGCTGTAATTCAAAAACGGGTAAAAGAACAATCGTTGCCCCGATCACGATGGGGATATTCATCGCCGTTGTCATCCCATAGCTATGCGTTAGGGGCAAAACGGAGAGAAAGACTTCATTCCCGTAACGAATATCGGGAATCCAGTGGCGGGTTTGGAGTGAATTCGCAACCAGATTGCTATGCGAAAGACAAACACCTTTGGGCTTATCTGTTGTCCCGCTGGTAAAGAGGATTGCCGCCATCGCGTCGCTGGCGACCTCTACATCAGGTCGCTCTTTGGGCGCATCCAACATGAGAGCTTCCATCGTTTGCCCTTCATCTACCCAAGGAGTTTCTTCATCGCCAAAGCCAGCTGCGTTCCAACGCCCCAATAATTCTTTGTAGACTCGCCCAGAAACAACATCGCGGATATTCGCTAAAACGATTTTTACATTGAGATTCTCTTGTACTTTATTTGCTAGCCCCGCAAATTCTTTGAGCGTCACGAGCACCTTCGCGCTGGTTTCTTCTACCTGCTCAATAATTTGTTTTGCCTTCGCGTCAGGATTTGGGAGAACGACTACGCCGCCAATTTTAAGCGTCGCATAATAGGCGATAACCATCTGAGGCATATTTGGCATGATCACCATCACCCGATCACCGGGGCGGACTCCCATCCCATGCAGGGCATGAGCAAATTGATTAACACGTCGATCCAGTTGTTGGTAACTCAGCGTTGAGCCATAGAAAATGGTTGCTGCCCGTCTGGGGACTCGATCTGCGGCTGCCTCCAGAAATTTATGCAATGGCTGTTGCGGAATTGGGCAGCTAATCGGCGTATATTTGCCATAACTTTTTAGCCACGGACGCTGTATGGCAAGGTCTGTACGTAATCCTTGCTCTCGCCAGGAGCCTTTCCCTTTCCCGCCCTGATAAACGAAACGTTCTATAGCACGGTTGACGGCTAAATGGCGTTCGAGTTGCACCTTATGCTTTGATGCGCCAACATCAATAATATCGGCACCTTCGATCCCTTCACTGACACGGTCAAATGCCCAACGTGGGAAGTAGCTATCAAATTGACCCGTTAATACTGTTGTGGGTGTGGTGATCTCAGGCAACCTATCCCATGCTGTCCATTTGCCCATATTATTAAGCATCATCCGTTTTAGCACATGCACTTCTGCATTCCAGCGTGGGCGATATTTCCAAAAGGGACGGATGACAGAAACGGGGACTTTTGAAAGCAAGGAAGCACTCTTCGGGAGCGGATATTCCCCCGCAGTTGCGATCAAAACTAATTTTTCAAGACGTTCTGGATGAGCTGCTGCATATTCAATACAAACCGAGCCGCCAAAAGAATGACCAACAAGAATAAATTTCTCAGGGAATTTAAGCGCATCGGCAACGGCGTTAATATCGGAGACCAACTCAGACATCGTGTATTCAGAAAATGGCGCATCACTCTGCCCATGTCCGCGCAAATCGGGAACAACGACTCTATATTCGAGTGCAAAGTGATTGATCTGATATTCCCACGTTTCTGCGCAGCCCGCAAATCCGTGCATAAAGACAATTGTCTTCTCCGCTCCATCGGGGTGGATGTCAATCACGCTCAATGCGACATCAGCCAACCCGGGGATAGGCACATCTACTCGGTAAAGGTCTAGATCCAGTTGAATTTCACGATGCTTGAGACCACGCAGTTTTTTCATTTTTTGCTCCTCTTTTGGCGAAAGATTTACAATAGAGTTTAGCATGGACTTGGATTTCAAGCTACTCTCTAGCTCCATGGTGGAGTCCATACTATAATAAAGATTGGGATCTCGTAAAAAGACAGGAGCATCATGGAAGAAATTCTACTCATCGGTCTTATTATTTTTGCTGGCACTTTTGTAAATAGTGTGGCTGGTTTTGGTTTGGCTCTAGTAGCGATGCCTTTCCTTATCTCCTTGCTAGGGCTGAAGAATGCCGTTCCTTTAATGGCGCTGATAGGCCTTAGTGTATTGTTTTTTCTTTCCATTCGCTTTCGGAGAGCTTTGAGTTTTGGAATGGTGTGGCGGCTCTTAGCGGCTTCATTAGTGGCTATTCCTTTTGGGGTGCAGATATTGGGGCAAGTACCTGAGATAATTACATTAACCTTTCTTGGGGTGGTGATTGTTCTTTATGTCCTGTACCGAGCATTTAAGTTGCCGATGCCAGCATTATCCAATCCCAATTGGGCTTTCTTGTTCGGCGCTATAGGAGGGTTATTATCAGGGGCTTACAGCACTTCTGGGCCTCCTATTGTGACCTATGCCGATGCTCGCCGCTGGTCTCCTGATGAATTCCGCAGCAATTTATCTGCCTATTTTTTTACTAACACTATCTTTACTATCATCGTCCATTATTTCAGTGGTAACCTCACTGGCCTTGTCATCCAGAGTTGGCTATTGGCTTTGCCTTTTATGGCTGCTGGACTAGCTGCTGGTTATTATATGGATCGCTTCATTAATCAAGACCGTTTTAGTAAAATTGTATTGATTTTGTTATTCATTCTTGGTGGACGGATGGCATTCTCGTGGGCATTTTAATACTCCTGCTGAAAAGACTAAAAGGTAGCGAGTAAGCTCGGCAATTCCCAACTTAAAATCATCCCCCGTAAGGCCATCTTTATTAAACATTTCTGTGTACAGATCATAATTTCACGATGCTTGAGACCACGCAGTTTTTTCGTTTTTTGCTCCTCAGTCTACAGCCGTTAACTGTTCATTCTTCATAACATTATTCTAACGGTTGCAGTTGAAATTATAACTTGGGTTATATTCGCACTACGGAGCACGGCAGTAGAATAAAATGGAGTTTTTGACGTATAATATTCAAAACGTAGTATTAGGTGGAAGAAAGTTCTGCATATCACTTAGTTAGGTGCTTGACTTGGGATACTAGTAAAACAAAGGTAATGAATATGGCTAGAAATGTGCAAACAACAAAACCGGCAGAATTCGTGCATACGATGTATCTTCGAATCAATAACATTTCTCAAGGTTTTGCTGTTGCAATACTTATTCAATCGCTTTCTGAACGCTTCATGAATGCCTCACACAACCTTATTGTTGACGATTTTTATATCTTAGTTCTTGCGCTCACTAGTTTATTCATCTCAATCATTTTTTGGACAAGATATTACTTCGATACAGAAGTTATAAAGCGTACTTTCTCTGTTAAGTCGGTGACATGGTTTTTTCTGTACATAATCGCAGAAGGGTTTAGTTTCAAACAAATTACAGAACCCGCCAATTGGCTTTTTAGTACCGGAATATTTTTATTTTTCGGCTTTGGTTTTTATCTTCTGAATCTATCTGAGATTCCAAAAATCGAAAAAAGAGAAATAAGTAGATTGAAAACAAAAGAGAACATATTTCGAAAGATTTGGCTGTGGTTGGTAGCCACTTATCGTTATGTTTTCAAGCAGAAAAAAAGTTTTCGGGATTGGCAAAAAGAACGACTCGCCGATTTGGCTTTTTTATGTGTACTTTCGTTTGTTGGTGGTGGGCTTGTTTTAAGTACCCCATTGTTAATTTATCCAATTTCTATAATCACCTTATTTTTTTCAATATGGCAGTTAAGTAAATCTAAGGACTATAAAAAGAATGGCTATGTAAAATCCCTTACAGAACAAAAGCGCACATAACCCCGCGTCCTAAGAAACCGAAAAATATCCCAAAAAGGGTGTTTTTTCATA
>JABGOQ010000076.1 GCA_018645405.1 Anaerolineae bacterium
ACAAGATGAGTATCGCTGAATTTTCTCTCTAAAAACTAGCACCAATGGTTATTAGAACGCCCCACCCCACATAATGGCCCACTTTTGAAAATTTGCCGCCGTGTTTCTCTCCAACCAATAGCACCCCAAGAGAGATTGTAAAACCATAGACAACGAGAAAGAGATAGTCAAATCCCAGCCCAAAAGCGGCGAAGAGTTGGGCACGCGCATCCCAAGATTGGATAATGGCATCCGCTTTTTCCATTGTGCCTGCCAATTCAAAAGAGACGATACCAGAGGGAGAAACAGGATTGCGCAGAGGGGCATCGAGAAGTCGAAAAACGCCGACCAAGCCCAGGGTCAGCGCAAGAAGCGCGAAAAATGTTTTTTTACGAGCAGATGCCGGGATAAAATCCAATGGGTGGGACATAAGAATCTCCTATAGTCCAAAAATAATATATAACGCAGACACTCGGTTTTTACCTTTTGATGAGATCTTTTCCTGTCACTGAAACTCTTCAGAAAAGACATCGCCCTTGGAAAAGAAAAACCGAGTGTCTTAAATTGCCTCTTGACTTTCAATCTCATTTATTATAATATAGAAATAACTGACTGACTGGTCAGTCATAAGGAGTTGCATGTCACCAAAGCCTAATGTGAGTGAAGAAAGAAAAGAACAAATAGCTGAAGCCGCGACAAAAGTTTTTGTATCAAAAGGATTCGACAAGGCACGCATGAACGACATCGCCGAAGAGGCGGGGTTGAGCAAAGGCGCGCTGTATCTTTACTTCAAGAGCAAAGATGCGATCATCACTCACCTACTCGATAAACTTTTTGAACGCGAATTTGCCGATTTACTATTGCTAAAAGATGATCCTCGCCCCGCTTCTGAAAAACTGCTTTTTTTCACAGAAGAGATGATTGCGGGAATGCAAAATTGGACAAAAATAATTCCAATTATGTATGAGTTTTTAGGGCGACTTTTTCGGCAAAGTATTGTACAAGAAGCCTTCAAAAAATATATGCGCTTCTATCTTGAGTTGATTACGCCAATTATTCAAGAAGGTATTGATGATGGTGAATTCAAAGCTGATAACGCAGAAGATGTTGCCATCACTATCGGTGCGATCTTTGAAGGTACGATCTTATTATGGGTATATGACTCAGAGATCATAGATCTTGAGAAGCATCTCAACTCCGCTATGAAGCTGTTACTTGAAGGATTGAAAGCATAATGACCAATCTTCGTAAACCACCAAAAGGAATACAAGCTACGTTTTCTCGTATGCCTATTTATTTCTTCAAAATGGGATTAGGTGGACTCTTTGGCGAGCGTTTTCTGCTTCTCACCCACATCGGGCGCAATAGCGGAGAAGAACGCTATGTTGCATTAGAAGTTGTGCATATAGACGATGAAAATTACTATATCGCTTCTGGCTTCGGGACAAAATCGCAGTGGTTTAAAAATCTGGATCATAGCCCACAGGTGAAATTTCAGGTAAAGAACAAGCGATATAAGACAGAGGCAAAACGTCTCTCTGTAGAAGGGGCAACGGAGATTTTGCATCATTATGCCGAGGCTCATCCACGTGCCCTGGAACAACTAGCTAAGCTGATGGGTTTTGAGTACGAAGGCAGTGAAGAAAACATAGCAGAAATGGCAGAGCTTTTACCCATTTTTGCATTGCAATATCAGTCATAAGCCACATAAAAAAGAAAGCGTATAAAAAATGAAAAACCTCAATTTCTGGCAACGTTGGCTTTTTATCTTTAGCCTGATCATCGTCGTCTTCGGACTTTTCATGGCATTTTTCAATCGTACTGCTCTATTGATTGCGCTCTTTGATAATCAGATCAACCCTGTCTTTTGGGAAGGAAACTCTCTACTTCCAAATGTTGAACAATTTTTAGGCTTCATATATGGCATTTTAGGTGCAACTATGGCGAGATGGGTGTCGTCATCGCGTTTATCGTCCAGAACCCTTTTCGTAACAAAGAACGCTGGGCATGGGACGCACTTATCTTGGCTTTTTCGCTCTGGTACCTCACCGACACAGCCATTTCATTATCGTTTGGCGTAATTTTCAACGCCCTTTTCAACACCATAATTTTTATCGCTGCAATACTGCCGCTTTTATTCACCCGAAAGGAATTCAAAAAGGAGTAAAAAATGGAAATTCTATATATCGTTCTTGCCATGACCCTTGTTGGCCTCATCGCAGGCTATGTTGCTGGACTAATCTGGAAAGATGACCGAAAAGGAGATTATCCCGTTGCTATCATTGCCGCAATCATTACCGGCATGATGTCTTTCTTTGTCGTCCCCATGATGGGGTTTTCAGACACGCTCAAATGGATCAGCATCTCGACAGAGCCTTTCCTTGTTGCACTGGGTATTTTGTGGCTGATTCGTTACTCGAAGAAAAATCAGTAGATTAGATATCAGAGATTAGTAAATCAGGTACTAGGATGACAGATTCAATCATCACAACAACGGGATTAACGAAAACTTTCCGCGACACGCACGCTGTGGACGCATTGGATTTAACGATAAACAGCGGCGAGCTATTTGGCTTGGTCGGACCAGACGGCGCGGGAAAAACAACAACTCTGCGTTTATTAGCTGGATTGCTGACTCTAAGCGATGGTGAAGCAACTGTCACGGGATACGATTTACGCAAAGAATCCGAATCCATCAAGAAAAAAATCGGGTATATGGCGCAGCAATTTAGTCTTTACGCCGAATTGACCGTTCTTGAAAATCTACGTTTCTTCGCTGAGATTAATGATGTCCCGAAAAAAGAGATGGCAGAGCGCACCGAAAACTTGCTCCAATTTGCGCGACTGACCGAGTTCACAAATCGGCGTGCGGGGCATCTCTCTGGTGGGATGCAAAAAAAGCTGGCTTTGGCGTGTACTTTAATTCACGAGCCAAAAATTCTGCTTCTGGATGAACCCACCACCGGCGTAGACCCCATTTCCCGCCGTGAGTTTTGGGATATTCTCACCAATCTTCATCTCGAAGGCACAACAACCATCGTCAGCACGCCCTATATGGACGAAGCCGATCGTTGCTCGCGTGTCGGACTTATATATGAAGGAAAGCTCGTTATTTGCGATAGTCCGCGCAAAATCAAAGCTGAGTTGCCCGGAGAAATGGTCGAGTTTTTGACCAGTGAATGGCAAAAGGCGAAAACGCTTGTAGAGAATCTGCCCGGCGTACTTGAAGCACAAACTTACGGTGAGGCTTTACACCTCCTTGTTGAAGATGGAGATAAAGGATTAAAGCAAATCACCAAGGCATTGACTAAAAACGGAATCAAGTTTCGGGGCGCGCGCGTTGCCCCTGTCCGCATGGAAGAAGCTTTTATTTCACTCATCCAAAGGCTGGAGAATTAATCATGTCCCTCCGTCACATCCTCGCAATTACCCGCAAAGAATTCAATCATATTCTCCGCGATAGAAGCACGCTGATTTTGGTCGTTTTCACCCCGCTGGCGATGCTTTTACTGATGGCGTATGCACTTACAGTCGAGTTGCAGCACATCCCCATCGCCGTTTTAGATTACGACCGTAGTGCAACTTCACGTGATTTTGTGCAGCGAATTGTCTCAGGAAATGATCTTGATCTTTACGCCCAAGTTGGCTCAATTGCCGAAATCGAAAGCCTCCTAATACACGGAAAAGTGAAAGCCGCTTTAGTGATAGACCCCAATTTTTCTCGAGATCTGCTTGCCATGCGCGGAATGCCGATGCAAGTCATTATTGACGGCACTGAGCCAGAAAGCGGCGGATTTGCAGTGGAGCATATTGCCTCGCGTGCGCAGGAATTTGCAAATATGGCACTCTCTACACAAATTCAGATGATGGGGTTTTCAGCCGATGCCCTCAACCCACTGGATTTACGAATCCGCACTTGGTATAACCCTGGATTAAAACCCCGAAACGACCTTATCCCCGGCTTGATCTCGATGGTACTCGGGATGCCGGCTCTATCAGTTGCGCTCGCCCTCGCCCACGAACGGGAACACGGCACGATGGAACAGTTGATGGCAACCCCCATCGGTCGTGGAGAATTATTAGTTGGCAAGATGATCCCCTATATTGTTGCCGGGTTGGTGAATGTGATCATTCTTCCATTATTAGCAATGTCCTGGTTCAATGTGCCTTTTAATGGCTCTTTCCCACTTTTCTTTGCATTGTCCGCACTCTTTATGTTCGCTGTTTTGAGCATGGGAATCATCATCGGTGTGTTTATGAAGACACAAGCCGCCGCGATGGGCGTCTCCTTTTTGATGATTTTCTTCCCGGGCTTTTTCCTGACAGGCATCTTCTTCCCTATCGTCTCCATGCCAGAAATTATGCGCCTCGAATCTTTAGGAATGCCTGGTACTCATTACGCGACCATTACACGCGGCATCTTCCTCCCCGGTGTTGGAATGGAGATTTTGTGGCCGTACGCGATAATGCTTATTATTTTAGGTTTTTCCTTTACAGGAATTGCGGCATTGTTTTTCCGAAAGAAATTAGGTTGAAAGTTTAAGGTTCAAGATTGAAGATTTAAAGCCTGTCAACCTTCCAACATTCAACCATAACCTGCAACCTTCATCATTAAATCTTATGATTAAACGAATCCTCGCCCTAGTAAAAAAAGAATTTATCCATCTCCGTAACGATTGGTGGCTCCCCGCCTTCATGCTCTTCGGTGGCGTGCTGGAATTGATGGCCGTCGGTTGGGCAACTGCCCGCCCCATTCAAAATCTCCCAATGATGGTTTTGGATCACGACCGTAGTGCTGCCAGCCGTTCTCTGGTGATTTCCCTGGAAAACAGTGAAACACTCAAGTTGGAAGCAATGGTTGATGATTTTCAGACAATCGAAGATGCACTTGAACGTGGTCAAATTAGCGCAGCAATTATCATCCCGCCCAATTATGCGGAAGAAATGGCCGACTCTAACGGAAAGCCAACGCTATCCATGATTTTGAACGGAGCAGAGAGTGTCCCCGCAACGGCGGCATTACGCGCCGCAGAAGGGGTGATCGCTTCGTTGAATGAGAAGTTGATTATCAAAAGACTGAGGCTTTCTCCTGATGAGTTTTCAGGCTTTGCACCACGATTGCGCGTCTGGTTTAACGAGGCACTTAGCGAAGCTCTCTATACCACCCCTGCTGAAATGGGATTAATGCTCGAGTTCACAACGCTTCTTTTCGCCGCATTAGCTTTCTCGCGTGAAAAAGAATTAGGAACATTAGAGCAACTACTCGTGATGCCATTCTCATCACTTGAAATCATCATCGGAAAAGCTATCCCTGTCATTATCATTGCCATGACCGATTTTACGTTGATGTTGGCTATGGTGCATTTTGTTTTCAAAGTACCGATTCGCGGTTCTTTGCCTTTGCTTTTTATTCTCGCCTTTGGCTATTTGCTCGTCGAGCTTGGCAAGGGGATGGTGCTTTCTGTCATCTCCAAAACGCAGATGCAAGCCTTTCTGCTCGTCTTACTTTTCGGTATGACCGATTTCATGTTCACAGGCTACGCGGCTCCCGTCGAATCGATGCCGCAAGCTTTGCAGTTCATAGCCAATATCGTCCCTGCCCATCACTGGCTGGAGATATTGCGTGGCATCCTGCTCAAAGGCGCAGGAATGGATGTGCTTTGGCCCCATGTAGCTGCGCTGGCCATTCTTGGCACAATTATTATGACTTTCTCCTTGCGCTTTGTGAGAAAGGCGTTGGATTGAACGTATTGCGTAAAACGTATTGCATAATAGTTTTTCTTACGGAATACGCAATACGAAATACGCTTCATATTCCACTTTCGAACCTTAAACATTCAACCTTAGACCTTCAACTATTATGAACTCACCTGTAATTATCACAAAAAATCTCACCAAACACTTTGGCGATTTCACCGCCGTCAACGGCATCAATTTCGAAGCCAAGCGTGGCGAGATATTCGGTTTTCTCGGTCCGAATGGGTCGGGGAAGACGACCACGATCCGGATGATGCTGGGGTTGCTGTCTCCTAGTTCGGGAGATGTTCAGGCGCTCGGAATGTCTGTAAAAGGCAACCAAGCCGAACTCCAGCAGCGTACCGGCTATATGTCCCAGCGATTTAGTTTGTATAACGACCTGACTGTCCATCAAAATCTGCAATTTTATGGCGCTGCGTATGGGTTGAATAATACGGATCTCAAATCCCGTATCCAAGATGCTCTGGTGATGGCCGGGCTGGAAGGTCGAGAAAAGGCAAAAACCAAAGATCTTTCGGGCGGATGGCGACAAAGACTGGCTCTCAGCGCGGCAATTTTGCATCGCCCCGAACTTATTTTTCTTGATGAGCCCACCGCAGGCGTAGACCCGATTTCTCGCCGCGCTTTCTGGGATCTGCTCTATCAGCTCGTCGCCGATAAAGTGAGCATTTTCGTGACCACCCACTATATGGACGAAGCCGAGCATTGCCATCGTCTTTCTTTTATTCAACGCGGCAATATCATCGCCGATGGCTCACCAGCCGAGATCAAAGAAGAGATGATGAGTGGGCAAGTGCTTGAAATCTCATCTTCAGATGCGATCAATACCGTTAAAGTTTTGCGCGAAGCAAATGAGAAAGGGAAAATCTCGCTTCTAGAAGTTGAGTTATATGGCGCGCTGGTGCATGTTGTTGCACCCAATGTTGAAAAAGAAAAAAATACCATTCAGAAATTGCTCAAAAAAGAGGAGATATATGTCGAAGATATGGCAATGATCGAAGCCTCACTTGAAGATGTTTTTATTGCAAGTATGAAATAAGACGTAATGCGTGAAACGTGAAGAAAAAGGAGTTTGACATGAAGAAAACACTATGGATTATTCTAATTTTGACTTTAGCTCTGGTAGGTTGTACAGCAGATGGAGAGAGTGGGATGCTTGAGGCATCTGGCGTGGTCGAGGCAAATATAGTTGTGATCGCCCCCGAAATGGCAGGAAGAATTACAGAACTTAATGCCGATGAAGGGGATGCGGTTGCCGCCGATGAAATTCTCTTCACCCTTGAAGGTGAATTGCTCGAGGCACAACTCGACGCAGCAAACGCGACCCTGAAATCGGCTCACGCTGCTCAAAGATCTGCCCAAGTTGGTCTGGATGCCGCCAACGCGCAATACACTTTGGTACTAAATGCCGCCCTGACCGCCGACGAGATCAACCGCACCACCGATTGGCGCATTGCTGCCCCCGGACGCTTCGATCAACCAGCCTGGTACTTCACCCAAGCTGAAGAACTCGCCGCCGCAGAAGTTGAAGTAGCAGATGCTAATGCTGATTTAGCTGCCGCTGAAAAAGCTTATACCGAAATTTCTCTAGAAGCAGATAGTGCCGACTTTTTGGCGGCCGAAATCAAATTAGCCAATGCCCGCGCCGCCTATCTGGTTGCACGAGATGTATACTCTCGCTCTATGGCTACAGCAGATCGTAATCTCAACAAGAGTGATCCTGATTACAAAGATCGTCAAAACAAAGACGACAATATTGATGAAGTGATCGATGCTGCAGTAGACGTATTAGATGAGTCAAAAAGTGTATTGGATGCTGCTGAACAAGAATATAAAGATTTGCTCGGAAGGGAATCAACCAAAGCTGTGCTCGAAGCTCGTGCTGTATTAACGGTAGCACACGAACGCCGTGATCTCGCCTTAGATTATCTCCGCTCATTAGAAACTGGGGTTTTCTCCCCAAATGTAGCTGCAGCGCAGACAAATGTTGCTCAAGTGGAAGCAGCCCTTGGGCAAGCAAATACAGCCATTGAAGAAGCTGAGGCACAAATCGCATTGCTCGAGACACAGATGAAAAAACTTATCACCTATGCGCCAATTGACGGTGTCGTCCTGACTCGCAGCATTGAATTAGGCGAAATCATTCAACCCGGTCTCTCCGCGATGACCATCGCCCCACTAGATGAGCTGACCGTCACCATCTACATCCCCGAAGATCGTTATGGCGAAATCTCGCTCGGAGATGTAGCCATGTTGACCGTAGACTCTTTCCCAGAAGAATCTTTCGCCGCAACCGTTGTCCACATCGCCGACCAAGCCGAATACACGCCGCGCAACGTCCAAACAAAAGAAGAGCGGCAGACAACCGTTTTCGCAATCAAATTGTCGGTAGAAAATGCGAACGGGATGTTGAAGCCGGGAATGCCTACGGATTTGGTTTTTGGGGAGTAGGAGCCAGTATTCAGTGAACAGTTTTCAGTAATCAGAAAAAGAGTCGAGCGAGTAAATCGTTCGGCTCTTTTTTCTTTAACGAATCTTCTCAAAATTGCCTCTTGACATTGTTATCCAGAAATGCTATTATATGAACATAACCCGATTTTGCGCATAAACGAAACAGACGCAAAAGAACATAAAACATTCAAAAGGAGATAATCATGAACAATTTTTTATTCGAAGAACGCGTGACCAAAGAGTATCGCCGCGACATGATGGCTGTTGCCGAAAAACACAACCAACACGCCCACCTCTTTGAGAAGAAAACCCCTTTATTCGCCCTCTTACTTAAGATAGGCGCATTACTTTACTAAAATTACACTTTGACGCATATACGCAAAACCCGCGCTCTATCCGAGCTTTTGCATAAATTAAAAATTTTACACAAGCGTCATATTTACCAAATGGAGAATATCATGAACGACTTTTTATTCCAAGAACGTTTAGCAGAAGAATATCGCCGTGAGAAAATGGCAACAGCCGAAGAATACAATCGATTTGCTCATCTCTTTGAAAGCAAGGTAACAATCTTCACCTACAGGATTTTATCAAAACTAGGTAAAATACTTGAGAATATGGGCTGTAAAATGCGCGCACGCTATGAAAACCTCCTTGCCTTGCAAGAAAAACAGAACGCGCTTCCTACCCCAATCAAATAGAAAATTCCATTTTGCAAAAAGTTTTGCCGAAAAAGGAGACCTGATATGAAGTACAAAGTTCATCAGTTTCCGCTAAAAATGACTAAAGATCGAGAGCGATTAGAAGACTTCTTAAATAATTTGCGCGGCGAGGTGGTATCAATCACACCTAACGTAGCCCCTGTACTCTTCAGTTTGCACGCACATGTGGATTTTCTGCTGATTGTTGAAAAAATAGCCTAAGGAGACATATATGGTCCCACCCATTGACAGTTTCATCGAAGAGCCAACTCGGACTCGCGTCCGAGTTGGGCTTGCTCCCGTTCAAAACGCAGTTCATAGCTTGCTCTTGCTCTCGAAAACCAAAGAACTTTCGGGGCTTGGTGATTGGGTGGTCAACACCGCCCATCAACTTTCTCCAGAAGACAGGAAACAGCATTACAGAGTGATGATAGCGTTTTACCATGCTATTACCCCAGAGCAAAGATGGAGCAGTTTCCCCGTATACATCCAGCATTTGTCAAATATGGATGCGGAGGCTTTACGCGACAAAATGATCAGAAGTTATTTCAGCTTGTCCCTACGCGAGGCTTCTGAAAATTTTACACCAAAAACTGTTGTTGCCAATGAAGAAAATTATATTGCTTTCTTGAAAGAACGTTTTGGAGACACCCATATAGATGAAGAATTGGAACGCTGGGCATATGGATATGTGATCAACCCTCCCGCCATGCAAGAACTAATCGTCTCCCACCTCCAATATTACTGGGATAATTATCTTGCCAAAGAATGGGAGCGAACACTTCCCCTCTTAAAAAAAGCTGTCAAAGCATTTCAACTTGTAGATTTCAACCAAATGGATGATCGGGAGGCAATCGAATATATTGCTGGGCAGTCTCCTGAGGAACATTGGCAAAACAAATGCAAAGATTCTGAAAATTTATATTTCGCTCCTTCTTTGCACGTTGGTCCTTATCTTGGAAAATTTTACGAAGAAAATCTCTTTGGCATTATTTTTGGCGCGCGTTTACCAGACAATGCCCCCATCCACGCCCCTGAGCTGAGCCAAGCTGAGATTTACGTCCGCCTGAACGCGTTAGCAGATGAAACCCGCTTACGGATTCTGAAACATGTCGGGGATCAAGGCGAGAGTTGCTCAACCGAAATTATCGAAACACTTGGATTGAGCCAATCTGCTACATCCCGACACCTAACACAACTAACAGCGGCGGGTTATCTTCGCACCCGTCGCATTGATGGCGCGAAGTGCTACAAACTAGATAAAGATCGCATTGCGAACACAATGGATACGGTCAAGGCATTTTTGTTAAGTTGAAAAACTCTTCTCCTTCTCGAAAACTCCTGCGTTATGGCGCAGGAGTTTTCGAGTTAGATGCACATATCCAAAGCCAACTACACCTGCTCCATTCCCCGCCCATCGCCTTGACAAAGAAAAATGCTAATAGATATATCCTTGAAAGATTAAGGTCTTTCTGGCTTTGCAAAAATCAGGGAACAAATATAAGCTCTTTTGCGTCATAGGATATGCTTTCAAAACTCTTCACACAGAGTGAAGAGGCATACAGATTCGCAAGTGCCAAACAGAAAATTAAGACAATCTATTTTTGTTTGGGGAGGAGTGCAACATGTCAGGGAAAACTATCCATCTCAACCACTATATTGCAGCCATTTTGTTGAGCCTAATCGCCTTGAGTGGGTGTGGAACAGTAGCCTCCATCTCTAGCGATATTGCTGCTCTATCTCAACCTGCTATAGATACGGATGCAAATTTACCTCCCCCTATCGGCACGCTTTCACATAGTGATGAGGTTTTTCAAGTCACCTTTAACTTTCCTGAAGATTGGGCACTCGTTGAAGAATCTTTGAATACTAGCGCGACTTCGCGAGTACTCAGGCTCCAAAAAGGGACCAGAATGCTTGTCATCTGGTATAAATTTATCTGGGATAACACAGATATGGGAGGAAACCTCCCTACTAGCGACATCGTTGACCGAGGACGAGCAATCTTATTAGACCGTGCAGTATCCAAATATGTAGTTGTACATGAAAATAAAGATAAGGTTCTTTTCTAGCGACATGACTGTTTGATTTCATCGATAATTACAAAGCGAAAAATGGA
>JABGOQ010000056.1 GCA_018645405.1 Anaerolineae bacterium
GAAATACGGGATTAAAATCGTATCGCAGCGTGGTTTTTGAGATGCTTCCGCGCACCGGCATCCCAGCAAGTTTTGAATCCTTTTCCGAATATCAAACACTGGTGGATACGTTGGGGCAAGTTGGCTCAGCAATTGATGCTGATGGTAACCCTGATGCGACAAAAATCTGGTGGGATGCACGCCCGCACCCGAAGTTTGGCACGCTTGAAATTCGTATCTCTGATATTTGCACCAGCCTGGACGATGCCGTTTCCATTGCAGCATTGATCCAAGCTATAGTCGCAAAATTATTGAAATTACGCCAAAATAATATGAGTTGGCGAGAATATAGACAACATCATATTACCGAGAATAAATGGCGTGCCATGCGTTATGGCATTCATGGCAAGTTGATCGATTTTGGGATTAAAGAAGAAGTCCCCATGACATTCCTTATCCCCGAGATGCTCGAACTCGTTGACGATGTAATTGACGATTTGGGCAGCCGCGCAGAGATTGAGCATATTAAGACAATTTTAGAACGTGGCACCAGCGCAGACCGTCAGGTCGCTGCCTATCAAAAAGCCCTTGATGAAGGAGCAAGCGAAGAAGAAGCCTTGATCGCTGTTGTAGATTTTTTGACATCAGAAACCATGCGTGGCGTGTAGAGACATCAGACCTTAGACTTTAGACTTCAGAAAAAACTGATGTTTAAAGCTTGAAGACCAAGATAAAAAATGAAATCTGAATCAAAACATATCGTTATAACGTGGACGGACGTTGATCGTCTGATCAATTATCTGATCCCAAAATTTGACCGCGAGTTCAATGCGATGGTCATCATCACCCGTGGTGGCATTATCCCCGGCGGTCTGCTTGCTGAGGCAATGGATATTGAGCACGTACTCACAGCGGCGGTCGATTTCCCTGCCGAGATAGAGAACGAAGAGAGCAAACTCATGGCATGGCCCCAGTTTATTCAGTTCCCTGCCGATGAGCAATTGGCAGGGCGTTCTGTACTGATCGTGGACGATGTTTGGGGTTCGGGGCGTACAAGTACGGCTGTTAAAAATCGTGTTTTGGCGGCAGGTGGCTCTCCTGAAACTTGCGTGCTACACTTCAACCCCTATCGTAATTTGTTTGGAAAAACCCACCCTGATTACTACGCCGATGTGGCTGAGAAATTCGTCATCTATCCGTGGGAGATCGATCGCGGCGGCGGAAATCGGATTTTAGCGTACGAATAAATAATAATGAAACTTCTTCCTGCATCTATATCAGAAAAACTGCAAACATTGCGTGGCAATATCTACTTTGAGGGTTTAGATTCATCTGCTTTAGATATAGTCACCGAAAATATGCGGCTTTATCAGTTCAAGCGCAAAGAAACGGTTTTTCTCGAAGGTGAAAAATGTGTAGGCTTACATATTCTCAAAAGCGGGAGTGCAAAAATATACAGACTCTCTCCTCAAGGGCGGCAATATATCGTTAATATCCTTCACGAAGGCGCCACCTTCAACGAAGTTTCTGTTTATGGTGGCGGCGCAAACCCGGTTAACGTGGAAACTCTGGAAAAAGCTACAATTTGGATAATTAGTGTAGATGCATTACGTAAACTGGTTTTATCCTACCCAAACTATGCACAAAAGATCATCGAAAATTTAGCCGGAAATCTGCGTGGTTTAGTCCAACGCGTTAGCGAAATGGCTTTTTTCCAAGTTACACATCGTCTAGCGCGTTTGCTTAATACCCTCCCTGAAGAATCATTAAGCGGTAAACATAGTTCGCGGCTCACTCAAGATCAACTCGCGGCATATTTGGGGTCAGTTCGCGAAGTAATTGCCCGCTCCTTAAAAGAACTGGAACGTAACGGTGCTATTCGCGTTGAAAATCGACGTATCTATATTGTTGATCAGGAAAAGTTAAATCAACTCGCAGAAGGGATGTGGGAGTGATTGAAGGCAGAATTTTGATCTTCTGCCTCTTCCAGCAACGCTCTGCGTTGCGTTCTGTGCTAAGAAAATCGCCAACGCAGAGCATTGGCGTAAGAAAATAAATTTACCTTTTATACCTTCGCCCTTTCCAGACCACTCCTTTCCCCAAAATTACCTTGAATGCAGATGTGAGCATCATCGTGCCAAAAATTGCTGCGCCCAGCGGGACTGTGAACGCATACCAACGGGGAATTTCCATCGCATCATTTGCTCGGATTCTCCAGTAGATTAACGTCCCCCACAAAATTAATGCCTCGCTGAGAATCACGAAACTGACTTGATTTGGGCTTGCTACCGTTAAATAAACTCCTATCCCGACCCAAAGCGGAAGAAGCAAGGCAGCTGAAAAGGCGAGAAAAGCACCAAAAATCCCCAAGACCACCAAGCGCGGATCATCGCGTAAACCGAGATAGATATTTTTCGTCCAACCTTCCCACATCTCTGGCAGGGAGGTGTACATTCGCGTACTAACAAAATCCCCGCCATCAGCAACGATGAGCCTGTACCCCGATGATTTTGTTAGTACGGCTAAATCTTTATCTTCAACAATTGAGTCTTTGATCGCCGCGTGTCCGCCAATTGCATCGTAGACAGTGCGTTTAATGAAGATAAATTGTCCGTTTGCAATGGCAATGTCGCTTTTGGGATCGTTGACTTTGCGCGGCGAAAATCCCGCCGATAGGGCGGTCAGGACGAGAGGGAGAATTGTTCGCTCCCAGAAAGATCCCATTTCTTGGTGAGTAAAAATGCTAAAAAGGTCAGCTTCACTTTCGAGGGCTTTTGCGTAAACTGCGCTTATTGTTTCAGGGGCAGGGAAGGTATCGGCATCTATGAAGCAAAGCCATTTACCCAGCGCAGATGCCGAAGCCTGCACCAAAGCGTGGGGCTTGCCTGCCCAGCCCAAAGGGAGAGCGTCTCCGGGGATGATTCTTAAACGCGCATCCTGTTTGGGGAGGGAATCCAAAATTTTAGCGGTGGAATCTGTCGATCTATCTTCCAAAACAAGAATTTCAAAATTAGGATAATCTTGCGCGAGCAATGCCTCTACACAGCGGCGGATATTGCGCTCTTCGTTGCGCGCGGGGACGCAAATGGAGATAAGGGGCGCATTTTTAGGCGGTGGGGTTATTTCAAGAAGAATATCGAGCTGATATTGGTTATGCAACCAGTGGATGGTAATGATGCCGAAGAGGAGGAAGATTGTGGAAAGAAACATGCTAAATTATGCGTATCTCTGACCCCATCTCCCCTTTCTCCACAATAATCTGTGAGGGGAAAGCATCTTTGAGCGATTCGAGATGTGTGATGACTAAAATTTTTGCAAAATCATCCTTGACCTGATTGATGGCTTCGATGAGGCGTTGCCGCCCTTGTGCGTCTTGCGAGCCGAAGCCCTCATCAATAATCAGCGTTTGCAGGCGCGCACCCTTGCGTTGCGCTAATGCTTTTGAGAGCGCAAGCCGAATCGCAAAATTGACCCGAAAAGCCTCCCCACCCGAATACATCTCATAATCTCGCACACCGGCACTATCACTGATTTGAATATCAAGGGTCTCTTTCATATCTTCGCGTTTGGCATCTTTATACGCAGATTGCGTCACAAAACGCACCGACATCTGCCCGTTGCTCAGGCGGTCGAGCAGGTCGTTCGCCTTCTCTTCAATTTCTGGCAGAGCCTGTTCGATCAGCAATGCTGGTACACCATCTTTGCCAAAGGCGCGTTCCAGTTTTTTATAGCGAGAGATTTGGAGGGCGAGATTCTCCCGTTCAGATTCATAATCCGATTTTCGGATTCTTAACCCCGACAGGACCTCGACATTTTGCCGTGCCGCGCCGACCTCATCCCGAAGTTGGTTCTCTTTCTCCTGCATTCCGAGCAATTCAGCATAAGCCGCGTCCTCATCTGGTGTTTCAGATTGGGCAGCTTCTAGCGCGGCTTGCGCCCCTTCATGTTCGATGCTTTGTGCATCAATCTCAATTTGCATTTTGGCAATTTGGTCATCAAGATTTTTGATCTCTTCTTCAAGGGGTTTTAGGGTGGCACGTGCATTTTCCAAAGATTTATAATCATCTTCAACTACACTCAATGCTTTCTCTTTTTTGCGCGCCCCATCATGCGATGCAGCATCATAGCCCAATTTCTTAAGTTCTGCATCTACTTTTGCTAATTTCTCACGTGCTTCTTTAGCAAAGTTTTCTTCACTCAAAATTTTCTGAATTTCGCCGAGTCGTTTCTCCCCTTCTTCTTCCCATTTTCTTCTCTCTTCTTGCAAAGCAGCGAAACGCTCGCTTAATTTTGTCAGTTTTGTAGAGGCTGATAAACGCTCTCGCTCAACAGATTCGTATTGCGTATTGCGTATTTCGTAGTCTTGAACCTCTGCATAAATGGCGTTCATCTCGGCGGTATTAGCACGGTATTGATCGCCTTTTTCTTTGCCTTCTTTTTCCATTTTGGCTAAAGTCTCGGCACGATGTTCATCGCTTAAATCCTGATTACAAAGTGGACAAGTAGCAGTCTCTATTGCTGCAAACTCTTCGATGCGTTCTTTAAGCGCATCCATCTGGATTTTATATTGTTTATTCTCCACTTGTAGAGCGGCATATTTCTCGCGTGTTTTTGCCTGTTCTTTCTGAAAAGCATCGCGCTCAAGAACACTTTTCTCAGCTTCTTCAAATTCCTTTTCTGCTATAGCAAGATTGTCTTCTAACTCACTAATTACTGACTTCTGCTCACTGATTACTGCCCCCTGCTCTTCCAACGAAACCAACTCTTGTTCCAAGCGAGCTTTCTCTGCGTTGATTTCTTGCAAGAAGGGCTGTCTTTTTGCGTCCTGCTCGTGGAATTGGGCGGCTGTTTCCTCCCATTTTGCGAGTGTTTCGCGGGATGTTTTCCAGGCTTTGTGGGCGGCATCCACTTCATCAGCGCGGGAGAGGAGGTCGGCGTAGCGATTGCGCTCCGATTCGCGTTGATCACGGCGGGATTGCAAATCTGCTTGAGCGCGTTGGGAGCGGGATAATGCCTCAGCCAGCGCATCTGTTAATTTGCGCTGCTCTGCTAGAGACGCGCTTAAACGGCGAATATTTGAGAGAACAGATTCCTGTTGTTTACGGGAAGCAGATAAAAGGCTGAGTCCGCTTTCGAGTTCTGAGAGACGTTCTTTTCGGGCATCTTCTTCATCTAATTCCGCATCGATTTCGGCGATTCTCCCATCCACAATATCGAGTTCTTTTTCTATATCTCGCCGCTTATTGGCAGAGCGCGCTTTGTATTCATCCCAAACTTCTAATCCCAAAATGCTGCCGAGGGTTTCTTTTCTCTTGCTGGCAGTTTGCTGCGTGAATTGGTCCGCTTTGCCTTGCAGAAAAAATGCGGCGTTGACGAAGGTCTCATAATCGAGGCGCAAAGTTTGCTCGATGCGCTCTTGTGTGGCGCGCATAGTGGCTTCGGTGAGCGGACGCCAAAGACCGTCATCGTCGATTTGAAATTCGAGATTTTTCTTTTTGCCGCGCGGCATGGTGCGCTGGATGCGATAGGTATTATTTTCGTAGCCGAAGGTATAAATGACCTCAGCAGCTTTCGATTGCAGGTTGACGAGCGAATCATCCCGTTTGCGTGCCTGCCCAAAAAGTGCCCAAGTGATGGCATCTAAGAGCGAAGATTTTCCTGCGCCGTTATGCCCGGAGATGCAGGCAAGATTGAAGCTTTCAAAATCGAGCTCAACAGCTTGGCGGTAGGAGAGAAAGCCAGAGATTTTTAGGGTGATGGGAATCATGGAAGAGATTATACCGTTTTTCTCTCCTAGCGTTTTTAGGTTTTCACGTTTCACGCCTTCATATTTTTCTGTTATCATCAGGGCGGAGAAAAAATGGACGATAGAAATAACCCCACCGCACGTCGCCGTTTGATTTTGACATCAATTATTCTAGCAACTATTCCCTGCTATTGTTTGGGATTTGTTGCGCTTGGACTCGCGCCAGAACCCGCGACGCCAACGCCAACCGCAAGCGTGACGCCCTCCCCCGAAGTTGCTACCTATACCCCAACATTGGGGACACCCGCATCGCCTACCCTTAGCCCCACCCCCGATGTAATTACCGCTACCCCAACACTTACGCCAACCCCAACGCCAACTTTTACCCCCACACCGACTCCCTTCCTGCCCGTCACCTCGACGTGGACAGCATCCCCCACAGCGACACCTACTGCAACTTTCACACCGACACATACTTTCACGCCCACCCAAACATTTACGATTACTCCTACGCCAACCTTTACCCCTTCTCCTACAGAGACTTTTACACTAACGCCAACGCCCAGTAATACCCCTACAAATACTTTGTTCGAAGATTTTTTAACACAGGCGGCAGGAGGCTAATACCCACCTATATGAAAACAAACTTCCTAAAATCTCTTCTTTCCGCATCTGGGCTATCTGGCTTTGAAACTCCTGTCACCGAACTTATTCGAGAAAAATGGGAGCCGCTCACAGATGAACTCAGCCTTAGCCCACTCGGTTCCTTACACGGGATTAAGCACGGAAGCGGCAAATCTCACTCGCTAATGATTGCAACGCATATGGATGCAATCGGATTGATCGTCAACCAGATTGATGGGGAATTTCTGCATATCACCAATCTCGGCGGGATTGATATCCGTGTGCTACCGGGGCAAGCGGTAAACGTCCATGCGGAATCTGGCGTGCTGCCCGGAATCATCGCCCAGCCCCCTGCACATCTTCTGCCCGAAGGCGCGGGAAAAGGCGCGGTCGCCCTCGAGCATCTTCTCGTGGATGTTGGGCTTTCTGCCCGCCAAGTTGCTCGCAAAATCAAAATCGGCGATACGGTTTCCTTTGCCACAGAGCCGACCGAAATGAGCGGCGGATTATTAGCGGGACATTCTCTTGATAATCGTGCCTCCGTTGCGGCATTAACACTCTGCCTTGAAGAGTTACAATCTCGTGAGCATATCTGGGATGTTCAAGCCGTCGCCACTGTCCAAGAAGAAACGGGGCTAAAAGGCGCGAAAACTTCTGCCTTTCAAATTCGTCCAGATTTAGCAATTGCGGTAGATGTGACTTTTGCAAAAGGTCCCGGGGCAAGCAATTGGGAAACCTTTGAACTCGGTAGCGGGCCCACCATTGGATTGGGCGCAGTCATCCATCCATTTTTGCATGAGCAATTCAAAGAGCTTGCCGAAAAGCTGGAGATACCTTACAGTGTCGAAATTCTGCCCGCTCGTTCTGGCACCGATGGCGATGATTTGCAGATCACGGCAGAGGGAATTCCGACCATCGTGATTTCTATTCCCATCCGCTATATGCACACACCCGTTGAAGTTGTCGCAACAAAAGATATTCAACGTACTGGGCGCTTATTGACAGAATTTATTACAATGCTAGATGATAACTTTTTAGAGAAAATTGTTTGGGATGATTAAACGTAAGATGTGCATTGCATCTACATTTGATGCATACCTAAAGGGCATGATATTGCACATCGGCTCAAACAAAACACACGAGTCTTTGCTAACCCGAACTGCAACGCATCCAAAAGCGGATGCAATGCAGCTCTACCTTTGATAAAAACACCATGCTAAAAATCAAAAACCCACAACTTAGATTATTAGAAAAACTCACTACTGCCATCGCCGTTTCGGGCGATGAAGGTGAAATCCGCAAACTTATACGAGCGGAGATTGAAGATATTGCCGACGAGATCAAAATCGATGCTATGGGCAATTTGCTGGTCACAAAGCGTGGCAAGGGGAGAAATCGTCTAAAGGTGATGCTCGCCGCCCACATGGATGAAATCGGTATGATGCTGGTCAACAAAGAGAGTGATGGCATCTTCCAGTTTGACACCATCGGCGGGATTGACCCGCGTCAGCTTGTGGGGAAGCCGGTTATCGTTGGACGCGAAAAAATTGCTGGGGTGATAGGCACAACACCCATCCACCTCGTTAGCGCGGGGGAGCGTAATGGCAAGATTCCGCTCACGTCATTGAGAATTGATGTGGGGCTGGGCAAGCCAAAGGTCAAGGTCGGTGACCGGGCGACTTTCGCTACAAAATTTCTGCGAATTGGAGACTCGATCCGCGCCAAAGCATTGGATGATCGGCTTGGAGTCGCCATCCTGATTGAATTATTAAAGAACGCGCCCGCGAATATCGACTTGCTGGCTGCCTTCACCGTGCAAGAGGAAGTAGGCTTGCGTGGCGCGAAAGTGGCGGCGCACGCTCTAAACCCCGACTTGGCTCTTGCCATCGACTCGACGCCCGCCTACGATATGCCGATGCACGACGGCAGCGAAAACATCCGCTACAACACCAAGCTCGGTGCGGGACCTGCGATATATACCGTTGATGGGCGCACGCTCTCAGACCCACGCATTATCCGCTGGTTGAGCGAGACGGGCGATGCGAAGAAAATCCCTTACCAATATCGGCAGCCCGGCGGTGGTGGGACAGATGCGGGGAGTATTCATCTTTCACGCGCTGGCATCCCGACTGGCTCTGTTTCTGTGCCTGGCCGTTATGCTCACACCGCGATGGGACTCTGCCGAATCAAAGATTGGGAAAACACCTTAAATTTATTGCACGCGGCGTTGAGTAATTTATCGCCGAAGTTATTGAAAGACCCCAGATAAACACTGACTATTTCAACTCCACCCTTTTAAATCTTATACACCTCTAACGCGGCATCACTATTCCACCAATGCTTTTTTGTTATACTGGATACTACTAAATTTAAAACTTGGTGTGATTCACCTTCTTCTTGAAAAAGGAAAAATATCATGATGCGATTTGATCGCTTTACAGAACGAGCACAAGAAGCTGCCCAGCGTGCTGCAGAAATTATTCAGCGTTATGGGCATAACCAAATTGATACTGAGCATATTTTATTGGCGTTAATTGAGCAGCCCAATGGTGCTGTTCCACAAATCCTTGAGAACCTGAATACCCGCCCTGAAGCACTTATAGAACAACTTGACACCACGTTAAAAGCCAGCCCAAAAGCGAGTATTTTTGGCGGTGGCGCAGGGCAAATTTTTATTACCCCGCGCGTTAAACGAATTATTGATCTCGCCAACGGCGAAGCCAGCCGATTAAAGGATGAATATATCTCCACCGAGCATCTCTTTTTGGCAGTTTTAAGCGAAAGAAATACGCCCGCTGCACGTATGCTCGAAAACGCAGGCATTACACGGGATCGTGTAATGGGCGCAGTTAAAGATTTACGTGGAGGGACACGAGTCACTGATAAGAAAGCGGAGACGCGCTACAAAGTTCTCGAAAAATATTCGCGGGATTTGACGATGCTCGCCCGTGAAGGCAAACTTGATCCCGTTATAGGGAGAGATCCTGAAATTTTACGTTTGGTGCAAATACTTTCGCGCCGTACAAAGAATAATCCCGTTTTGATCGGTGAGGCGGGTGTTGGAAAAACCGCAATCGTTGAGGGTTTGGCACAGAAAATTGTAGATAACGATGTTCCTGAAATTTTGGGTGGCAAGCAAGTTGTTTCCCTTGATTTGGGCAGCATGATCGCTGGTTCACGTTTTAGAGGTGAGTTTGAAGAACGCCTAAAATCTGCGATCGATGAAGTTCAAAAATCAGATGGTGAGATCATCCTGATGATCGACGAGTTACACACCGTCGTTGGCGCAGGCGCGGCACAAGGTGCGTTGGATGCATCAAATATGCTTAAACCAGCTTTGGCACGCGGAGAATTACAGTGCATCGGTGCGACCACATTAGATGAATTCCATAAACATATCGAAAAAGATGCCGCCCTCGAGCGTCGTTTTGCGCCAATCTACGTCGAAGAACCCAATGTAGAAGATACGATCAAGATGCTGCACGGTCTACGTGACCGCTACGAAGCACATCATAAAGTCCGTTTTTCGGATGAGTCACTTACCGCCGCAGCTAATCTGGCAGACCGCTATGTGACTGACCGCCATCTCCCTGATAAAGCAATTGATCTAATGGATGAAGCCGCCGCTAAATTGCGCGTTGCGCTCTATTCGCTGCCCCCTGAACTTAGAGAAATGAAAAGCGAAATTGATCGTCTTACCGCAGAAGAAGAATTGGCTGGCACAGAGCGTGAGTATGAACGTGCAGCCGAGATGAAAGCAGAACGCCTTCGTTGCGAAAGTGATTTCAAAGTTGCGCGAGATCAATGGGAAGAAGAACATAAACTCGACGAAGTAGTTGATGTTAACGACATTGCCGAAGTCGTCAATCAGTGGACAGGAATCCCTGTCACGCAGATGATGGAGACCGAAGCCCATAAATTACTCAATATGGAGGAACGTCTCCATGAGAAGATCATTGGGCAGGGTGCGGCGATTACTGCCATATCCGATGCAATTCGGCGGGCACGTTCCGGGTTGAAAGACCCCAATCGTCCGATTGGTTCCTTTATCTTTATCGGCCCATCTGGTGTAGGGAAAACAGAGCTTGCCAAAGCTTTAGCTTGGTTCATGTTTGACGACCCCGATGCTTTGGTGCGAATCGATATGTCAGAATACCGGGAGCAACATACGGCGTCGCGTTTGTTCGGCGCGCCTCCGGGCTACGTCGGCTATGAGGAGGGCGGTCAACTGACAGAGGCTGTCCGTCGCCGTCCATACCGTGTCGTCCTATTTGATGAGATTGAGAAAGCCCATCCCGATGTGTGGAATGCACTTCTTCAAATCCTTGATGATGGTCGAATGACAGATGGGCAGGGCAAAGTTGTCGATTTTCGCAATACGATTTTGATCATGACCAGCAATCTTGGTACAGAATATGTTAGCAAGAGCGGTGCCTTGGGCTTTGTAACACAGTCAGAAAACGATGACGAAAGCGAAGCACATGGCAAGATTGATAAGGCTCTTAAAGGTGCTTTCCGCCCTGAGTTTTTGAACCGCGTGGATGAGACGATCATGTTCTCACCTTTGAGCGTAGCAGAGATGGAAGAAATTGTTGACCTGCAAATGAAAGAAATTCAAGG
>JABGOQ010000146.1 GCA_018645405.1 Anaerolineae bacterium
TTGAACAGCGGCGATATCTTTGTCGGGTTACTCGGCTCCGAAGAACGGATTAATTACACCATCATCGGAGATAATGTCAATCTCGCCGCTCGTTTGCAAGATTTGAGCAAAACTTACAATTGGTCAATGATTATCAGTGAGAGTACAGAAGAGCAAATTAAAGATGAACTTGCTACAGAGTTTATTGAAGCAAGACGCGTAAAAGGGAAGAGCGAAGCGGTTAAAATTTATAAATTGCTTGGACATAAAAAATAGCTAAGATAATCACTGTACCATTTATAGTGATTTCTTGTACAAATCTGGGGTTTTATGGTAGATTTAATCTACCGAAAAACTCCACTTTATTTTTTAAGCGAGGCATCTATGACTAACAAGAAAATTCCAGATATTATTATCGGTAGACTCCCTCTTTATCTGCGCGCCTTGGAACGCATGACAACAGAGGGCGCCATTGTCACCTCTTCTAAAGAACTAGGCGAATGGGTGGGCATCTCTGCCGCACAAATCCGTAAAGACATTTCTCAATTTGGTGAGTTTGGCAAACAAGGCACTGGCTATAATATTGATTTTCTGAGCAAAAAGCTACGAGAAATCATGAATATTGATCGCGTTTGGGATGTTGCCATTATCGGCGCAGGCGATATTGGTCATGGTTTAGCGCGCTATCAGGGTTTTTTAGATCGCGGTTTTCGGGTAGCACTTGCTTTTGATATTGATCCTGAAAAAATTGGCACAAAAATCGGCGATGTAGTTGTAGAAGATATTTCTAAAATGGTTGTCTCTATCAATGATGCTGATGTCAAAATAGCCATGATCGCTGTCCCTGCCGATAACGCACAAGACGTAGCCGAAAAGCTGGTGAAAGCTGGTGTAAAAGCAATTCTCAACTATGCTACGATTATCATCAATGTCCCCGAAGATGTACGTGTGCAATATATTGATCCCGCCACACATTTGCAGTGGATGACATACTATCTTTAATTGCACTATTGAAAGACCATCCTTAAAACGAAAAGCTCCTGATAAATTCAGGAGCTTTTTTTATTAGAAATAAATTTCTTAGACTTTTGGCAAGTTGCGCTCTAAAACAGAATATAGCTCTAATCCGCGCACAGTGCCTTCAACAACACAAGTCAAGGGGTTATCAACCAAATAAGCAGGAATACCAAGCGATTTGGTGAGCAATTTATCTATACCACGTAATAATGCACCACCACCACAGAGGGCAACACCGCGATCAATAATATCGGAAACCAATTCTGGTGGTGTTTTCTCTAATACCCTGCGCCCTGTTTCAATAACATTTTTGAGCGGGTCTTGGAGGGCTTCAACTATTTCACCGGTTGTTATGGTAACGGGGCGTGGTAAACCAGTGACTTGGTCTTGTCCCTGCACTTCCATGCTCTGTTCTTGATCTTGGGGAACTGCCGCACCGATCTTGATTTTAAGTTGCTCTGCGGTTCTCTGACCAATTATGACCCCATACTTGCGGCGAACATAAACAGAGATCGCCTCATCAAGGTCCAGACCGCCAGCACGGAGAGTCTCGGCTGAAACGATGCCATACATCGCCATGACCGAGGCTTCTGTCGCACCACCACCAAGGGAGATGACCATATTGCCAGAAGGGGCATTAATGGGCAAATCAATACCCAATGCCGCCGCCAAAGTTTGTTGAATCAGATAGGCTTCTCGGCTACCAGCTTCGCGTGCGGCTTCGTAGACTGCACGCCGTTCTACGCTCGTTACCCCATAAGGGACAGAGAGCATAACGCGCGGACGAAAGATTCGCATCGATCCACTAACTTGTTGGAGGAGATAAGAAAGAAGGGCCTCGGTAATAACATAATCTGCAATAACCCCATTTTTTAGCGGACGCGCAACTTCGATATTTTCAGGAACACGTCCATACATATCGAGTGCTTCTTGCCCGACCGCGACCATCTTCTCTGCCATTTTTTCGTCATCGACTTCTATAGAAACAATAGTCGGTTCATTGAGCAATACCTGCGTATTGTCCGCGAGCCGAGTATTCATCGTACCGAGATCAACGCCCAAATCTTTAGAGAAAAGTCCCATTTTTTTACCTACCAATTAAACACAAAGGACACAAAGAAACACGAAGAAAAATCTTTTTCTTAGAGTAGCCTTGTGACCTCCATATTTATTTTTTATTCTTCTGTTAGATGCGCCTGTGTCTTTTTCTTGCCTCTACGATAACGTTTGACTGCATCTAAGCGTAAATTGGAACGGCGTAAAGCGGCAGACATCGCCAAGTAACGATCGGTATCTGGCGGAGGTCCTTGTTCCATATATTCTTTGGCACGTTCTTGAGCGGCTTGCGCACGTTCTATATCAATTTCTTCGATATCTTCAGCGCGGTCAGCTAGAACAGTGACAATATCTGGTTGTATTTCTGCGACGCCACCAGAAACGGCGAAGTTTTCTTCTTCGTCACCGAAGCGCACCTGAACAACGCCGAAATTCAGCGTGGTTAGCAGAGGGGCATGATTGGGCAAAACACCCATAATCCCGCCCGTACCGGGGAGGACGACGATGTCTACGTCGCCTTCATAGAGTAGATTGTCCTGTGAGACTATTTCACAGCGAATTGGCATTTTTAGTTCCTTTGTGTGAAACGTTATACGTGTTTCGTGAATTCCTTCGTAGTAACCGCTGAAGCGGTTACTACGAGGGGATGTTAATTAAACGATATCAAGCCCAAATCACGCGCGTTCCGGTACTTTATCCCAGAGATAAATCTCTTAGGCCACTTTTTCTGCCATCTCTTTGGCTTTTGCTACAACGTCTTCGATTGTGCCCGCCATTAAGAAAGCCTGTTCTGGAAGATCATCGTGTTTGCCATCGAGAATTTCGCGGAAGGAGCGAATGGTGTCTCCAAGAGGAACATAGACGCCGGGAAGACCAACGAACTGTTCTGCGGTGACAAATGGTTGTGAGAAGAAACGCTCAATTTTGCGAGCACGGGCAACGAGGATTTTATCATCTTCTCCGAGTTCGTCTACACCGAGAATAGCGATAATATCTTGCAAATTCTTGTAGCGCTGGAGAACCTGTTGAACCTCACGAGCTGTGCGATAATGCTCGTCACCAACGATATTGGGATCGAGAATTCGGCTGGTGGATGTGAGCGGGTCTACAGCGGGGTAAATGCCTTTTTCTGCGATGGAGCGTTCGAGCGCGATGGTGGCATCGAGATGGGTAAAAGTTGCAACGGGAGCGGGATCGGAGTAGTCATCTGCGGGAACATAGACGGCTTGCATGGATGTGATCGAGCCTGTGCGGGTGGAGGTAATGCGCTCTTGCATTTCGCCCATTTCTGTGGCGAGGGTAGGCTGGTAGCCTACTGCGGAGGGCATACGTCCGAGAAGTGCGGAGACTTCTGCGCCAGAGAGAGTCAGACGGAAAATGTTGTCAATGAAGAGAAGTACGTCTTTGCCCTCATCACGGAAGTATTCTGCCATAGCAAGAGCGGAGAGAGCGACACGAAGACGAACGCCAGAAGGCTCGTTCATTTGCCCGAAGACCATCACGGTGTCTTTCATAACGCCTGATTCACGCATTTCACGGAAAAGGGAGGTCCCTTCACGGGTACGTTCGCCAACACCTGCGAAAACGGAATTGCCTTTATGAACACGCGCAATGGATGAAATAAGCTCTGTAATAACAACGGTTTTGCCTACACCTGCACCGCCAAAGATACCGGTTTTACCACCTTTTGTGAAAGGGGCAATAAGGTCAATAACCTTGATACCCGTTTCAAAAATTTCTACGCTGGTGGCTTGTTCAGCAAAAGACGGAGCTTTGCGGTGAATGGGATAGTAATCGTCAGCTTCAATGCCTTCAATCCCATCAATGGGTTGACCAAGAACATTGAAAATACGCCCTAAAGTTGCCATACCAACGGGCACTTTGATCGGTGCGCCAGTGGAGACCGCATCTACGCCACGGCGGAGGCCATCGGTGGTATCCATTGCAACGGTGCGAACCCAGTTATCGCCCAAATGTTTCTGAACTTCTAAAACAAGCGGCGTTTCACCTTCACGTTCAATTTCAATTGATTCGAAAAGTCCAGGGAGTTCTCCGTCTGCATAAGCAACATCAACAACTGATCCTTGAACCTGTACTACTTTGCCTGTAAAGTTCGCCATAATTTTCTCCAATTATTTCTATACTTACGATTGAGCAAGTGCTTCTGCGCCGCCAGCAATATCGAGAATATCTCCCGTAATAGTTTGCTGACGAACCTTGTTATATTCTAGTTGCAACGCACCCACTAGCTCGTGCGCGTTATCTGTTGCATTACGCATGGCAACCATGCGTGCGGCATGTTCGCTGGCAAGCGATTCTAAAATCGCCTGATAAACCTGCAAAGCAGTGAAATTTGGGATAATCTCATCCAAAATTTCTTCGGCAGAAGGCTCATAAATATAAGCGGAGGCAGTTTTCTTTGCCTCGCCGTATTCCTGCACCAAATCATCGCCATCATCTACTTCGAGGGGCAAAAGTTTCTTCATTACAGGGATTTGTTTCCCCATATTAACGTAGTCTGTATAAACCAAATAAACTTCGTCAACATCGCCCTTCAAAAATTCGTCTACCGCAAGATGCCCAATCGCAGAAACATCTGCAAAAGACGGAGCGGCAGGCAAATCACTAAATTCTGCTGTCACATTACCGCCACGGCGCATAATCAAATCGCGTCCCTTCTTTCCAACAGTAATATATTCGACAACATCGTGTTTCTCGCCAAAATTCTGCATATTAAAGCGGATGACATTGGTGTTATACGCACCAGCCAAACCGCGATCACTACTAAGCAAAAGCACCAGCGTCTTTTTGATTTCCGTTCGGTCAGTCAAAAGTGGGTGCAAGGTCTCACGTCCCGGCTGCATGGCAACATGTTGAAGAACCTGCCAGGCTTTACTTGCATAAGGTCGTGTCCCCTCAACTTGCGCCACCGCCTTATTCACCTTGCTGGCACTCACAGCCTCCAAAGCGCGGGTAACTTGAGCGATATTTTTAATACTCCGAATTCGGAGTCTCATATCTCGTGCTGAAGCCATAGTTTTACCTTAGCTAATTTTTCCTTGGATGAAGAGCCGCTTTCGCTCTTGCTTTAGGCTTGGTTGCCCTCAACAAACATCTGCACGGCGTTCACATACTACCGACTACGCCTGCCAAGTACTCTTGAAAGTTTCCAAAGCCTGGCGCAATTTCGCTTCTGTATCATCGGTAATGCGTTTTTCATCGGTAATCGCTTTACCAATTTCAGGATGTGAAGCCTCCATATAGCGGAGTAATTCTACTTCCCATTTACGCATATCTTCCAAGTCCACGTCGGCTGCAAAATCGCGTGTACCAGCAAACATGATGATAACCTGATCTTTGAGGGAGGAAGGTTCATATTGCGGTTGTTTCAAAATTTCCTGCATACGCTGACCACGTTTGAGCTGGGCTTGCGTCGCGGCATCCAAATCGGAGCCGAATTGAGCAAAAGCAGCCAATTCACGATATGCTGCCATATCCAAACGGAGACGACCAGCAACTTGCTTCATCGCTTTTGTTTGGGCAGCACCACCTACGCGAGAGACTGAAATACCAACATTCACAGCGGGGCGAATACCAGCATTGAAAAGATCACCTTCGAGATAAATCTGACCATCTGTAATGGAAATAACATTTGTTGGGACGTAAGCAGAAACATCACCGAGCAAAGTTTCGATAATCGGGAGAGCGGTCAAAGAACCACCTGTCCCTTCAACGCGAACGATTTTGACATCGCTCATGTCTGCAACTGCTTCTTCTGATTCGGTATCAGCCAAAGGGCCTGCATAAACTTTGCCATTTACGGCATCTTCTGCGGTAGCTTCTTCGCCTTCAAAGTCATTTTTAACGATGACGTATTTCACATCTACTTGAGCTGCTCGCTCTAATAAACGAGAGTGGAGATAGAAAAGATCGCCAGGATATGCTTCACGTCCAGGAGGACGGCGAAGGAGAAGAGAAACTTGGCGGTATGCCCAAGCGTGCTTGGAAAGGTCATCATAAACAACCAAAGCATCTCGGCCTGTTTCCATAAATTCTTCTCCCATCGCACAACCGGCGTAAGGAGCAATATATTGCAACGCAGCAGATTCATCAGCCGAAGCCAAAACGACAATGGTGTGATCCATTGCACCTTGTTCTTCGAGCATCGCAACAGTACGAGCAACAGCAGCTTTTTTCTGACCGATGGCAACGTAGATACAAACAAGGTCTTTGCCTTTTTGATTGATAATCGTATCCAATGCAACGGCTGTTTTACCAGTTTGGCGGTCACCAATAATCAACTCACGCTGACCACGTCCAACGGGGATCATCGCGTCAATCGCTTTGATACCGGTTTGGACAGGTCGGTCTACATCTTGTCTACCAATAACGCCAGGAGCAATTCGCTCAATCGGGCGATAGCTGGTAAAGGAAATGGGGCCCTTCCCATCGATGGGGTCACCGAGAGCATTGACCACGCGCCCAACTAGACCATCACCAACTGGTACAGAAGCAATTCGTCCTGTAGAACGGACTTCCATTCCCTCTGCAATTTCATCATAGGCACCCATGATGATGACACCAACATTATCTTCTTCAAGGTTGAAAGCGATACCCATAACGCCATTTTGGAATTGAACCAATTCCTGCGCCTGTACATTCATCAAGCCTTCAACACGCGCAATACCATCACCAGATTCGGTGACAGTACCAACATCGCTAATATCAACTTTTGGTTCAAAGGCATCTATTCTTTCTTGAAGATCGCCCGTGATTTGTTTAATCAGATCTGACATTTATCCTCCACGTCTATCAAGTTTCTTGATAATTTCCTATGAAAATCTGGCTTATTACTACTGCCATAACACACAACAGCCCGAATAAGGGAAACCTATTCGAGCATAAGTTCAAATTACACCGTATTTTCTATCTTTCTAAAGCCCATACAGTTAAATACTCTCATTAAATTCGCTCTGGTCGCAGAACATGGCAATGATACCTGAAAGAAAGTGTATTGTCTACATTAAAAATTCTACAAAGCCATTTTTTATGCAAAAAACTCATTATGAAATGACAAAAATCACCTTCTACCTTATGGTATAATCTCGCCGCTGAAAAAAGCAAGAGGAGAGGTCGCGTAGTCTGGCTTATCGCGCACGCTTGGAATGTGTGTAACCTTCACGGGTTCGCGGGTTCGAATCCCGCTCTCTCCGCCATAAAAATCAAGGACACGAAAAATCGTGTCCTTGATTTTTTAACGAGCATGTTATACTTTGGTCGATTTTTATGAAGAAACTATCTCCTCAATCCCGCACTGTTTTACTCACCATTATTGGCGCAGGCTTCGCTTTTTTAAGCGTAGCTTTTGGTCCCATTGCCACCACAGCACAAGTTGCTACTCCCACTCCAGATATAATCCCGATTACACCAGACCTAGATTTAGACATTGGCTCAACAGATGGGATTTTGGTTTGGGCAATTTTAATAGTCCTGATTATTATTATCCCTATCTTGTGGAATTTATTTTTCTTGACAAAGGAAAAGTGATAAAAAGTAAAAGGAAATTCGACTTAAGGAATTTGTTCCTTATAGGACGAACAGTATTTTTCATAAACAACGAGGATATCCAGTTACAGATGAGGATTAGTTAGAAACAAAACTGTTCATAATAATACTTCTTGCTTCATTTTGAGTTCCACGCATCATTTTTGTAAAGTGACTTACAATCTTTGGGTCAAAATGTGCACCTGCTTCAGAAGAAATGTATTTTTGTGCTTTTTCGTGTGACCATCTTGAACGATATGGTCGTGCAGAGGTAAGAGCATCATATACATCCGCAACTGCAAAAATACGAGCTGCTAATGGGATTTCTGTTCCTTTCAAACCAAGGGGGTAACCAGATCCATCCCATTTCTCATGATGGTAATGAGGAATGTCCAAAGCTGGTTTTAAATAACTAATGGGACCAAGCATATCAAGAGCATATTGAGGGTGTTTGCGCATAATTACCCACTCTTTTTTTGTAAGTGTTTCTGGCTTATGGAGAATATAGTCAGGAACACCTATTTTTCCAATGTCATGCAAGATAGCGCCTCGCTGAATGTGAACTAGCTCATCATCCGGCACATTTAGCAAGCTCGCAAGTTTCAATGTAATATCCGTCACGCGACGAGTGTGATATTCTGTTTCTTTGTCTCGCAAGTCCAAAGCATGGGACCAGCCATCAATAGTGGCATTATAAGCTTGTGCAAGTTCGATGTGTGAATGCTGCAAATCATCAAATAACATCGCGTTATCTATTGCAATAGCAGCCTGTCCACCTAATGTTTCCAAAAAGTTCAGCCATTCTAAATCACGTTGGATCAAAGAGCGATGGAAAACTTCTAAGACACCTTTAACATTACCTTTAGCAATTAAAGGAATAGCATAGTAGTCTACAAACCCTTCTTGAGAAAGTGTTGGGGGATGCAAGAATCCATTATGGAGATTGGATAAATTTGTGATATGGATAACGCGTCGTTCGAGAGCAGCTTTGCCTGCATAGCCAACACCAAGCCGCACACTAGGATTGTCAAGAATTGGCGTTCTGAAACCAAATCCAACTGAATATTCTAAGTCTGGTTTGTTTTTTTTCAATATGAGGATGTCAGCCGCATCAACTTCCAACTGGGTTATAACATGCTTCAAAAGCAAAGAAAGAGTTAATGACAAATCCATACTAGAAGCAATAATGCGGTCTATTACGCGTAAAGTCTCGATCCACTTATGTTGGCGTTGAAGTTGCGTCTCTTTTTCTTTTTGTTCAGTGATATTTTGTATTACGATAATGATATGGCTATTTTTTGTTGGAGAAAAGCGTGCTTCAAACCATTCTTCTTTATTTTCTATAACCAGATTGAATTTTAGAAAAGTGTTCTTCCCCGTTTCTATTGCTTTTTCTAAAATTTGTAGAGTCTGGCTTCTAATCCCCTGAGGGAAAAAATCCTGAATACTCTTTTGCAAGGATTTTTCAGAAATGGGATAGAGATGAGAGGCGCGGTCAATCTTGTAATCTACTATTATCCCACCGCTATCTGTGAGCAAAACTAGCCCAGAAAACACATCAAATACTACTTCTAACGGTGAGAACATTGCATATTGCATGGATGTGGTTGAATTCATATATTTTTTTTTGCCAAATTATTGGGAAATATATTCGTGTGTCTTAAAAACTCTTCGAATTTCTGTTTTAGTCTCGTGTTGATCTGAATAAGCGCTACAGATTCCCAAAGATGAGATTAATTGACCCGCGAGTTCTGATAAGGACTTAGCTTGAATAGAAAAGATAAGTTCACGTTCATTTCTGGTGAAGAGAAATTTTTCTCCTTGATAACCTATATCTAATGCTTGGATGGGGTTACTAAGCAAGAGTTGTTTAAATTTTTTATTGACAACTGCTGCTGCAAGTAAACGGGCTACTTGAGGATGTGGAGCCTTTGCTTGAGCTGAAATAATGATAGGGGGAGATTTTCGAAGTGTTGAAGTAGTCATTTTTGGTTATCTTCCTTTATTCTGTACAGAGGTTGATTCGAGAGCATCCAAAATGCCCCAAAAGCAATTAATATATCTCCTATGCTAAAGGCTACTTGGAAAAGAAAACCTTCTGGAAGCAGTAGTCGATCAGATAAACTTTCCAGATGAGTGTCCTCAGGCAAGAGAAAAATATCTTTTCCTTTCCCAAAGCGACTCCCTAAAGGTATGGACTGGACAACGGCGGCTGGAACCAAATGCGATGCTGTTTCTGGGCTGATTGGCATGAATCCACCATTAACAGAAATTACAACCAGATTAAGCACAAGACCACCAATTAACAACCACATCCCTACAGTTTTACGATTGCAATAAGCAAAAACAAAAAGCAATACTTGTGAAATAACGAGGCAAATTGCCACTAGGGAATCGGAAATTATCTCACGAGTGGCTGGCAAATAGAAAGCAAAGAATTGGGGAGCAAAGGCAAGAACTGCCAGCCAGATGAGGCGTAAATCAGGGGCTTGAAAAGCTTGTTTTTTTAAACGTGCGCTTAGTGATCCAATTATGATCCCAGCTAAGACAGATATTAGTAATATCACTCTTGCCTTATCCGATGCCTCCACCTCCAATTGCAGGAGCGCCAGCTCCCAGTACAAGCATGGCCAAAGCCAAAATAGCAAAAATCATTTGAATATTCTTATGGTTGATTTTATTTGAAGTTGTAAAGAGGTGAGTTAGTTTACTTTTCATGAGATATCCTTTTTGATATATTAGGTATTGGTTAAGTATCTTTATACTACCTCTAACGAGGCTGCAAAGGTGGCTTCATAAAAAAACAGCCCTAAAAAGGGCTGCTATAAAAAATGGGAGCTAGATTGAAAATCTAGGTAATTAATTGACGGTAGAGATTCTCGGTTTCTTTAGAAGGGGGAATATCCAGTTCTTCTTTGAGGGCCTTTCTGCAATCTTGATATTGGCGAGCGATGGCAGATCGATCTCCCAAAATCCAGAAAACCTTCATTAACAGACAATGTGCTTCTTCGTGACATGTATCCTGCATAAGTACTTGCCGACAAGTATTTTTAGCCATTTCTGGCGAAGAACTATCTAAATACAGTTTAGACAGTTTCAGTAAAGTTGATATAAAGAGTTGGTTCAAATGTTCACGTTCGGGCCAAACCCAAGTCATGTGGATGTCAGATAAATACGGTCCATGAACTAAATCCACGGCAGCCTGATAATGTTTGATTTGTTCTTCTAAACTCAAGGAATTCATAGCCTGAGCCAGATGAGCTTCAAAAGTTTCGACATCATAATCGTATTCCATAGCATGATTAAAAGAGTATTGGTCATTTTCAAAGACAATA
>JABGOQ010000089.1 GCA_018645405.1 Anaerolineae bacterium
ATACACGTTTAGTGTTTTTTGATTCCAAGATGGCTTTTGTCTCTCAGGCTTAATTATTCCATTTGAGTGTGTTACAGCGTGTCTCACTTCACTAACAATATCAAACCATTCAACTAAGTCTATTGAGGGTTGGTTATTTAATTCAACATTTTTCAGCCTTGGAGATAGTTTGTTTTTGATTTGAATAAGAATATCATTATTGTTCCAACGAGCACTAGCAACACCTGCTCTCCAATACTCATAATCAATTTGCGAATATCCTAAACTTAATAACTCTTGATTCTTTTTTTTGCTTGGCGTCAATGTTTTTAGGATTTCAGGAGAAATTGTAGCAATATTGTTCTGAACATAAATTGCAATAATATCTTTCAAGAAGGTTTCAAATGCTTCGTAACCCTGTGCAACTGCCCAACCACAATTCCTATTAAGTACAATTTCCAGCATGTGTTGATACTCATCAAGATTATGTGAGACAGATGCGCCTACAGGATAATGTCCCCCAAAGCTATTGACAGATTGTGATAAATCTCTAATTGTTAAAGCAATTCCCGCTGCCATAAGTGAAGGGTCAAGATTATTTTCTTCAAATGATTTCTTTAGTAATGGGAGATAATTATCATACTGATTCTTTAAGTGCATAATAATCCCATTTAGAAAAGACAGTCGTTTAAATAATTTCTCGAGAGGGGGGATCCAGCGGATTACCCTATTCCATTTTCTCCTCACACATTAATAACAACCTAACTCTGTTTGGCTGACATATGCTGTATTAAACACTTTCCTACAAATATGTGGCTAAATCTTCGATTTTGGTCAACGCTGGGTTCATTTGCAGGTGCCTTACTCCGTCTGATCCTTCTTCAAAAAACTCTTCTGCCACTCAAACAACCGATTCAACGCCTCAATCGGCGAAAGCGAATTAATATCCAAACTCCCCAACTCATCGAGTAGCGGATTTGTCTCTGGGAACAACGCCACTTGTGCCGCGGCTTGTGGATCAATTTTCACCGCATCGCCCGATGATTTCTCCAGTGCGAGCATAATCTCGTTGGCACGGGAGATGACAGAGCGCGGTAGCCCCGCCAATTGCGCCACATGGATACCATAAGATTTATCCGCCCCGCCCGCGATAATTTTATGCAAAAAGACCACCTGCCCCGCCGATTCGCTGACCGCCACGTTGTAATTTCGCACGCCAGGCAGCAGGTCAGAGAGTTGCGTCAGTTCGTGATAATGCGTCGCAAAAAGCGTCTTCGCCCGCAAATCGGGGTGGTTATGGATATGCTCCACCATCGCCCACGCAATCGCCACGCCGTCATAAGTGCTCGTCCCACGCCCAACTTCGTCCAAAATCAGCAGCGATCTCGGCGTGGCATGATGCAAGATATTCGCCACCTCCACCATCTCGACCATAAAAGTAGATTGCCCGGCATGGATCTCATCCTGCGCGCCGATTCTCGTGAAAATTCTGTCCACCAAGCCGATTTCTGCGCTGGCGGCAGGCACAAATGAGCCGATCTGCGCCATCAGCACAATCAGCGCAACTTGCCGCAAATAGGTGCTTTTCCCCGACATATTCGGTCCCGTGATAATGCGGATAATTTCGCCATTTTCGATGATGATGTCATTCGGGACGAATCTCTCGCCGTGCAGGGATTCTTCAACAACGGGATGTCTCCCTCCTAGGATGTGGAGCTGCGAATCGCCCGTGACCCTGGGCTTGGTGTAGCCTCCCAGAGCAGCGGATTCGGCGAGAGCGGCATACGCGTCTAACTCGGCGAGAGCGCGTGCGCTTTGCAATAAACGCGGTGCCGACTGAGACAGTTTTTTGCAAACATCCCTAAAGAGCCGCGCTTCCACATCGTGGATTCGTTCTTCGGCGTTTAGCACCAACGTTTCATATTCTTTGAGTTCGGGGGTGATATAGCGTTCGGCATTCACCAAAGTTTGCTTGCGGATGTAATGCTCAGGAGCCATATCCACAACCGCTTTTGTGAGCGAAATATAGTAGCCATACACTTTGTTATAGCCAACTTTGAGCGTTTTGATTCCCGTCCGCTTTTTTTCGATGGATTCGAGATTGGCGATCCACTCACGCGCGTGGCGAGTGGAATCGAGGATATTATCTAGCTCTTCGGCGTATCCTTCACGAATCACGCCGATATTCTGCAAAGTCGCTGGGGGTTCGGGGGGAATGGCATGATGTAGAAGACCCAACTCCTGTTCACACGGAGAAAGCAAGCTTAGGGCACGCGCGAGGGCGGGCACTTCATCCAAAAAAAGATTTTGTATTTTCGGTATTTCTTCCAACGTAGCACGCAGAGAGACTAAATCCCGTGGCATGGCATAGCCCGCCACGATGCGATTTGTGAGACGCTCGAGATCGGCGAGGGGCTTGAGCGCGCTGCGGAGTTCGGCGCGCGCCATGCCATTGGTGAAGAAATGATCCACGCCATCGAGCCGCTGATTGATTTGGTCGATGTCGAGCAGCGGCTGGCTGACCCACTGACGGATGATGCGTTTGCCCATCGGGGAAGTGCTTTGGTCGAGGGTGCCGAGCAGAGAGCCATCGATTTTGCCGCGCAGGGTCTCAGTGAGTTCGAGATTGCGGCGCGTGGCGGCATCGAGGGTCATGAATTCACTCAGGCTATAAACATGAAGATTAGATAGCTGGCTGAGGGCGTTCGGCTCGGTTTCTTTGATATATTGCAAAATTGCGCCCGCCGCACGCGTGGCAAGATGGCGATTTTTTAGCCCAAAACCATCGAGCGTGGACGCGCCAAAATGCGTGCGGAGAGTCTCGGCGCAGCGTCCGCTCTCGAATTTCCACGCGGGTTGCGCGGTGAGATGGCTGGGAAGCTCGTTGTAGAGATTTAAGGTGTCGGGATGCACAACTTCGGCGGCGTTCAGCCGAATTAGTTCTGCGCGGACGGGGTCGAGGGTTTCCGCATCAATTTCGGTGACGGCGAATTCTCCCGTTGTGATGTCGGCATAAGCGATGCCCGCTTTTTTATCGTGGACAACCAACGCGGCCAGATAATTATTGGCGTGGCTGTGAAGTAATCCCGGTTCCACGACTGTGCCCGGCGTAACCACGCGCACGACCTTGCGCGGAAAAAGTCCCTTGGCTGGTTTTTCGCCAATCTGCTCGCAAATCGCAACGTGGTAGCCTTTGCCAATCAGCCGCGCGAGATAATTCTCTACGGCGTGGTAGGGAATGCCCGCCAGCGGCGTTTTTTCGCCATGCCCGATGCCGCGCGCAGTGAGGACAATATCGAGTTCGCGGGCGGTGACGACCGCATCTTCACCGAAGGTTTCGTAGAAATCGCCGAGACGGAAGAAGAGAATCGCGTTGGGGTGCTGGGCTTTTATATCAAGGTATTGCTGGCGGACGGGGGTGTTTTTTTTCTCTGTCATGGGGATAATTTTAGCATGTTTTTGAGGGTGATTGTTTTTAACGCGAATGATGCGAATTAGCGAATTGCGCGAATTTTAAAAGCTTTTAAAAAAGAATGCTTGTTGTTGATTTTCTGATTATGAAGATGAAATAGATAGATTTCTTAACGCTAATTGTGCGAACTGGCGAATTTTGCAAATGCTTTTAAGCTTTTAAAAAATTAGTGTAATTCGTAAATTAGCGTAATTCGTGTTGAATCTTTTCATTTTTTCGTATACGCAACGCGATGAGATTGTACGCTGGGGGAGCCGAAATTAATTACAATGGCTAATTTATATCCCGTTGCTTTGAGATAAGAAAGGGCTTGTTGTTTGTGAATTGGGGGAATAGTTGAAACGGCCTTGAGTTCGAGAATAATTGAATCATTGACAATTAAATCCAGAACGTGTTTGCCTATAATTTGGTCTTTATATTTGGCTGTAACAGTTTTCTGTTGTTGGATTTCAAATCCACGCTCAATTAACTCTATAATCAAAGCACGTTCGTAGAGGTGTTCTAAAAGTCCTGGTCCCAATTGATTGTGCACTTCAAAAGCCGCATTCATAATTTTGTGAGACAACTCTTTGAAGATGAGTTTTGACATTTTATTTCCTTTTTTTCTTAACACGAATCACACAAATTAGCAAATTTTGCAAATGCTTTTAAGTTTTTAAAAAATTCGCGTAATTCGTAAATTCGCGTAATTAGCGTTGAGCTTTTTATGAGAGCAATTTTAACACATGAAGAAAGAAAATAGCTTTGCGTTCTTTACTGCTTCGGGTTAGAATCGCAAAGTTATTTTGAAAATAAGGAGTTTTATTATATGAAGAAGCCAGTAGTTTTAATTATCATGGATGGATGGGGAATCCGTTTTGCGAGAGAAGGAAATGCCGTTGTACAAGGTCATAGCCCAAATTATGATTCTTTCCTAGAGAAATACGAATCTTCGATTTTAGACGCATCTGGCGAATCTGTTGGTTTGCAAGAGGGGCAAATGGGCAACTCAGAAGTTGGGCATCTCAACATCGGCGCAGGGCGTATTGTGCGGCAGAGCATATCACGCATCAATCACGCGATTGAGACCAAAGAATTGGAAAATATGCCTTTGTTGGTCAATGAGTTGGAAAAATGCCGTGAAAGCGGAAAAACTTTTCATCTGGTTGGTTTGATGGGGCCCGGTGGAGTGCATAGCCACACTGATCATTTGCTGGCATTTATTGATATTTGTGCGGCGCATGGTGTTGTGCCTGCATTGCATCTCATCACCGATGGCAGAGATACCCCGCCGCGTAGCACAATCGACTTTTACGCAGAAGTTGGCAAGAAGGTTGAAGAAAGCAAGGCAATTGTCGCGACCACTGGTGGACGATATTATTATATGGATAGGGATAATAGATGGGAAAGAACTGCTAAAGCCTATCAGGTGATGACAGGGCAGACAGAAAACGTACAAGGTTCATTTTTAGACAATATTTCTGTCGCATACAAAGATGGGCATAATGATGAATTTATTCCGCCTGCTTTGATAAATGTAGATGTTGCCGTTAAAGATGGTGATTCTATGCTCTTTTTCAACTTTCGTGCAGACAGAATGCGCCAAATAGTGAAGGTTTTCTCTGGCGGAGAGATTGAAGATTTCCCTGTAGAGAGAAATGTCTCCGATTTATCTATCCTGACAATGACGCAATATGCAAGCGATTTGGATGTAGAGGTTTTATTTCCACCGCAGAACGTGGTTAATCCGCTTGCAAAGGTAATCAGTGATGCCGGGATGAAGCAGTTCCATATCGCCGAGACGGAGAAATACGCGCATGTCACCTATTTCTTTAACGGTGGGGATGAAGTCCAATTTGAGGGGGAAGAGCGTGTGGTAATTCCTTCTCCCAAAGTGGAAACTTACGATTTGCAACCAGAGATGAATGCTAGAAAAGTAGCAGATACGCTGGTAGAACGAATTAAAACAGGCGTTGATGATTTTCTGCTCGTCAATTTTGCGAATACAGATATGGTTGGGCACTCAGGGAAATTAGAGGCAACCATCAAAGCCGTCGAAGCTGTTGATGAGTGTGTCGGAGAGATTGTTGCCGAGGTTTTGGGTAGAGATGGCGTTGTGCTCTTAACTGCCGATCATGGGAATTCTGAATTGATGGTTGATTTCATCAGCAGGCAGCCGCATACCTACCATACGATGAGCCCTGTGCCTTTTATCGTGATTAAAGAGGAGGCGCAGAAGGTAAGTCCGCGCGGGATTTTAGCTGATATCGCACCGACTATTTTGGGTTTGTTAGAGTTGGATCTACCAAAGGAGTTTGAGCGGGAGAGTTTGATTTTGGGGAGTTAGGTGTTAGTAATTAGTTTTCAGTGATCAGTAAGCAGTAAAAACAGTTCGGTGAAATTTCATCGAACTGTTTTAGGTTATTCATGAACTTGCAAATCCGCACTAACGACAACTTTCCCATCATAAAATTGTGCCATCTCATCCAGAATATCCCCGTCTCTGCATCCCCAATATAAAACGTGATACAAGACCAATAGTTTAGGTATGGTTTTCTTGGCAATCTTTGCGAGTTCGTGGGTTGATGTATGGTTGATGACGTGATATTTCTGCCAAAACTCATCTTTCTTTTCAAATCCCTTTTGAGAATAAACTTCGTGAACGAGAATATCTGCACCCTGACTATATTTGATGATATTCTCACAGGGAGCGGTATCTCCTGAGATGACAATCACTTTATCGGGGGTGGTGAAGCGGAAACCATAGGCGTTAGGCCAAGTCCCGTGTTTGACGAGAAAAGCCTCGACTTTTACCTTCTCGTCTTCGTAGATAACCCCTTCTTTGATTTCATGCGCGTTCACGCGCCAGCCTTTGTTGTTCGCTGGCTCAAGACCGTATAGGCGATATTTGATGTCGTCTCTATACGCCTCTAAGAGATTCACGGTCATTTCTTCAATCCCGTCGGGACCGTAAACTTCTAGCGGCGTATCTCGCCCCATTACCCACGGGGTTAGGATTAAATCAGGATAGCCAACGGTATGATCTGAGTGCATATGAGTTAGGAAAGCTGTTTTTAGATTTTTGATCTTAAGCACTTCGATGCTCCCGCCATATCTTGATGTAAGGGAAGCAGCTTGTCTGACTAATCCCGCGCCAAAATCTACGGGATAGGGCGTTTCATCAACGAGAATAATGATCGAGGCTCCCAAGTGTTTGGGATCAGGATTCGGTGTACCTGTCCCCAAGAAAATCAGTTTTGTTCTGGATGAGTTCATTTTTATCCTTTTTTATTTGAAGTGCTCTCTGTTTTCAAAAAGTATAACAGCTACATGGTTGAGGAAATTTTACTTACAAACAAACTTCTTTGTGATACACTCTCCCCAATATTTCACGATAAAGGATTTCCCATGAATTTTATATCTATTGCCCTCTACTACCTTTGGAAACGTGCCGCAAAATACACTTTGCAGTTATTTGGCTGGAATCTGGTTGCAGAATTACCGCCAGTTCAAAAATATATAATGGTTGGCGCACACCACACATCCAATTGGGATTTGCCTCTGGTTTTATTAATGATGGCTGCTCTCGGACTTCGACTTCGCTGGATTGGTAAAGATGCACTTTTTAAAGGCCCACAAGGATGGGTCATGCGTTGGCTTGGTGGAATCCCTGTAGAGCGCGGGGCAAAGAAAAAATTTGTCGGACAAATGATTGATCTCTATAATGAACGTAAGAAGATGGTCATCACGATTTCTCCTGAAGGAACACGCCGCGGTTCTGATCATTGGAAGACAGGTTTTTATCATATTGCTCAAGGCGCACAGATTCCTGTTGCAATGGGATTTTTAGATTATTCTCGAAAAACTTTGGGGATAGGTGGATACTTCTATCCGAACGGTGATACCGAATCCGATTTAAGAATCATGCAGAAGTTTTACGCAGATAAGATTGGTAAAAACCCGAACCAGCAAGGAGAAGTTCGTTTTTTGCCAAGGAAGACAAAGTAAAAAAGGAGGGGGATAATTTGAATACAAAAAAAGAACTTTGGTGGCAAAGAGTTTCTCGTTTTATTCTTAAGCATATCATCGGCTGGGATTTGGCAGAAGAAGTGCCGCCCACGGAGAAATACGTTTTGATTGGAGCGCACCATACCTCCAATTGGGATTGGGTTATTGGCGTATTTATGATGACATCTTTGGGGTTAAGGCCACGCTGGATTGGTAAAGACTCCCTCTTTCGAGGCATTATGGGCCCCTTTATGCGTTGGACGGGTGGGATTTCTGTTGTGCGTGGCGCAAAGAAAAATTTTGTTGGACAAATAATAGATATTTATGATGCCAACAAAAAAATGGTTATTGCTTTGGCACCAGAAGGGACCCGAAAAAAAGTAACCCATTGGAAAACAGGTTTCTATTATATAGCTCACGGAGCACAAGTTTTTGTTGCCACCGCATTTCTAGACTATAAAAAAAAGATCTGCGGCGTAGGTGGCTATTTTATGCCATCCGGCAATATAGAAGAAGATTTTGAAATTCTAAAAGAGTTCTATGCCGATGTAACGGGTAAATTCCCTCAAAACCATGGTCTGGTTCAGGTAAAAGTTTAGGTATGTTTTGTAAAATGCAAAGAGCGTGATGATTTCTGTCATCACGCTCTTTTTTGTTATTGGAGTTTCGCTTTTAGTTCTTTATTCGAAGGCTCGACCATTATTGCTCCGTCTGGAAAAATAATCGTCGGAACGCTGCGGTTGCCACCATTGACTTCTTTGACAAAGGATTCGCCCTGTGGGTCATTGTCGATGTCAATGTCAAGGTATTCGATCTTATTCTTCGTCAGAACTCGTCGAGCACGAAAACAGTCGGGGCACCATTGAGTGCCGTAGAGGACGATCAAATTCGGGTCACGTGTGTAGCGGTTTTTATCCATTTTAATCTCCCAAACTATTTAGATATTCACGAATCATCAGTGCGGCCGTTGCTCCTTCTCCCGCAGCAGATGCAGCTTGTTTGGTTGAGCCAACGCGCACATCTCCAGCTGCGAAAACGCCGGGCATGGTACTCATCATTTTGTCGGTTTTGATGAAACCCCATTTATCAGACTCAGCTTTATCTTTTATTAGCTCGCTATTTGGTGTCAGGCCAATGAAGACAAAAACGCCATCATGATCCCATTCTTTCTTTTCACCTGTGGTGCGATCTTCCAGAATGATTGCCTTCAGTTCGTTTTCTCCCCGCAATTCTTTGATAGCGTGGTTGACGGTGACAGACATATTCTTCATCCTGGCAACTTTATCCTGCAAAATCTGACTGGCTTTAACTTCGGGCATAAACTCGACAATATCAACCTGTGATGCAAATTTGGTCAGGAAAAGACCTTCTTCAAATCCGCTGTTACCCCCGCCAATCACAAGCACTTTCTTGTCTTTATAAAATGCCCCATCACAGGTTGCGCAAAAGTGGACGTTTGTACCGATCAACCCTGCTTCACCGGGGATATTCATACGGCGATAACTGGCACCTGTTGCAAGCAATACGGCTTTCGCGCCATAGGATGTGCCATCGCTGGTCGTCACACAAATATATTGCTCCTCTTGCGAAACCTCCTCCACCGATTGGGCTTGTAGGATTTCTACGCCAAAACGGCGCGCCTGTCGCTCCAGGCGTTTGGCAAATTCGTCTCCGGGGATACCCTCATCGAAGCCAGGGAAATTATCCAAAACCTGAGTGATGCCCACTTGCCCACCGATACCACCTTTTTCGATCACCAATGTCTCCAACCCCTCGCGTGCCATGTAGAAGGCAGCAGTCAAACCAGCGGGTCCAGAGCCAATCACGATCGCGTCATAATAGGCTCGCTGCGCTTTGGTTTGCAAGCCAAGCTTTGCCGCCAACTCCGCGTTTGATGGTTCGGTCATAATCTCGCCATCAGGGAAAATAATAGTCGGCACAACTCTCATGCCATTATTAATTTCTTTAACAAACTCCATCGCTTTGGTATCTTTTTCAATATCCACATTGGCATAAGCCACGCGTTGCTCACCAAAAAATTGCTTGGCGCGCTTGCAGTCTGGGCACCAGACGGTGCTATAAACGATGATCATTGAAGGCTTTTTATTATATAGGTCAGACATAATTTTCTCCTAAATCCTGATAATGGTATCTTCTAAAAATAATGGCTCAACATCTAAACCAAGATGTCGGTAAAGCTCTGGGGGAACGCTGATATCAGCCAGATAAAGATCTCCAACCGCCTCTATAGCGGATTCGGTTAATAAACCCACTTTGGGTAATGCCAAAGTCAGCGTGGCTCGCGCGTGGACTATAGGTTTGCTTGCCGCGCCCAAACTTGTGTCCAGCCCCGAGGGGGCGTCTAACGACAAAACTGGCGTACCCGAAGCGTTGATCCGCTCAATAAACGCGGCAACATCTGGGCGTGGTTTTCCTTGCAATCCATAGCCGATCATCGCATCGATGATTAGGTTGGCATCACGCAAGTTGAAGTCACGTTCGTCTCGCAATCCCATATTGCTGAGAATTTTCCATTGCCGTGCGGGAATCTCCTTAAGTGGGCTATCCCCGACGCGAATCAGATGAACACCTGCCCCGCGATTATGAAGGTGGCGTGCAGCGACCATTCCGCCTCCGCCGTTATTCCCTGCTCCACATAAAATAGCAACACTTTTGCCTCTGCCAGCTTCTTTTAACATCCGCAAAGCTAACTCGGCAAGATTTCTGCCAGCGTTTTCCATCATGCGTAAAAGGTTAATGCCGTAGTCTTCAATCATCAGACGGTCAACTTCGATCATTTGGGCGGTGGTGAGGGGAGGTGTTTTCATAGGGTAGTTATAGCATAAGTGTCAGGGATTATGCTACTAGGATGGGGGAATTATAAAATTTCTTACACAGCATTTTTTGGATAAATAAGACTAAAATAGTGGCTATTGTATTTTCTTTAAAAACATTGTATACTGTCAATAACCTTAGACAGGTTGTAAGCTTGCGGAAGCCAACTCTTGGAAGCTATAGGTTGAAGTTTCGTTCAGAAAATTTTTTTACTTGTATTTAAAAACCTATTTTATTTTCCGTTTATAAATATGATGGTGAGGGGCGGAGGACGCAAAGAATGAGTAAAAGGGTACAAGAATTAGCAGGGAAAATTCAAATGACGCGCGATGAATTTGTTGGAGAAATGCGTAAGCGAGGTTGTAGCGAGCCTACGGCAGTAAAAGTATGGTTGGGTGTCTACGAAGAGTTTCATGATTGGGATGATAATAATGTATATCTTAGCAATCTTCGAAAAGCGGCAGATGTGCTGAGAGTTTCTACAGGTTTTTTAATTCCTTAGGGACAAAAGAGTGTCCCCGTCTATGTTCATGAGATGGTCTAAGACGGAGGGTGTGAGAAAAGTTGTGTAAATGGATTATCCTAAGAAGAAGAAAAGGAGA